>JBDTHR010000197.1:0-6378 GCA_039936855.1 Nitrosospira sp.
TCGCACTTGTATTAACGGGATGCGATTCCAAGCAGGAAAACAAGCGGGAAGACGCGCTGGAAAAAAAAGCGGATATCGTGGAACAAAAAGCCGATGTGGTGCGCGATCGAGGTGAAGCGACGGCTGACAGGATTGAGGAACAGGATCCGGGGATAGATAGCAACGCTACCGACCGCGCGGCTAAGGCTGCCCGCGAGCCTTCGGAGACGCGCGCCGATCAGATGGAAGACGAGGCGGACCGCATCCGGGAAAAAAAGTAGACTGATCTGACCGGACACGTTGCCGGCCGGAAAGAGGCCGGTCCCATTGACCATGCAGAATATTCCATTCTGCATGGTCTTATTATGTCCCGGCTTGCGCGCGTGATCATGCAAAGAATTGGTACCCGATCAAACTTCCAGATCGGCAATATCGGAAATTGTGTCGTACTCGTAATACTGCTTGTAATCAACCATATTTCGCGGCGTCACAGTATCTTCATAGATGCTATAAAGGGCATCGTCAATACGGTGAAACTGAAACGTATCTGGCGCGCTCATATCGGGCTGGTATGGTGATCCCCGATGTCTTTCCTGCCAGGCCGCCCAGATTCGATCCACATTGCAGTGGTGCAGAAAGAATACCGGGTCATTCGGCGAAGACGACAACGACATGTCGCCACCGATCCAAACGTGAACGCTGTTGTGAATGCGTTCCTGTCCTATCCATCCTTCCAGGATGTTGCGCAAACCCGTGGATGATGAAGAATTAAATGGCAATGTATCGTAGGCTGCCTGGTCGCGAATGACTGCTCGCACCCCGGTCCGTTCAGGAAGCCTTCCACCGCCGAGAGCACGCTGTAACGATCGATCCGTTCGCCGCAGATCTCCGGTCCTCAGGTCCATTTCCAGGCGAACCCGCCAATCGGAGCGTGCAAATTGCCCCAAGTTTGCATTGTTCCATATCGGCGACGTGGTAGGGTCGGATAATTCCGCGTCGGCTGTCCAGTCCCAATAGGGAATCCGGAAGTCCGTATCTCCTGTCGCGCGACGCAAAAAACCTTCAAGCGTAATAAGGAAATAACGGTGCCAGGGCAGAAACGCCGGGCCGGAGTGCGCAGCGTTTCTGTCATTCTGACTGGGCGGGGTCATCAGCATCATGGACTGGTGATGCCAGAAGACAAATGAGTCGTATATCGACAGGCCATCTCGCCCTGGCCACGGAAACTGTGCCGGATCCTTGAGCTTTCTCACCCCGTCGATATACTTCTGAGCCGCACCAGTGTCAGCGAGAAAATTTCGGCGTATCACGATTGACCTCCACCCTGATTATTATCATGATCATGACCGGCATGGGCATCAGAATCAGCATCGGAATCGGAAAAAGCGTCCGGGTAGGCATCCAGGACTTCTTTCATCAGATCGACTGCGGAAGCATACGTAACGAACGGCGTAGCGTGGGTATAAACCTGCCCGTCTTCATCAACGGAAAGATGCATACCCGCGGGCGCTCCATCGACCTCGACCCGGTAAGTGGTGATGATCCTGACCGCATGCCCGTTATGTGTGAGCTCGCGGATGCTCGTCGCCTCATGCCTGCCGTGAGTTGCAATATAGCCCGGAAACTTTGCCTTCACCCAATCCGGGTGGGATTGCGCGCCTTCCGTCGGCGAATAGTTCTTTAGAACTGAAATGTCTGGGTTGATGATAGAGTCTTTTGGCTCTTTTCGCGCAGGCTTCGACTCCCTGCCCTTCTTAGCGCTTCCCTTGGTAGGGGCGTTCTTTTCGTCCATGATCAGTTCCTCCAGAAAAAACGTGAAGACGAAGAGGTGGTAATCTTTTAACCTTGGTCTTCGTCCATTTTTTTTCGTTCAAAATACATATGCTCAAAGAATAGGGATGTCTTCCGCGACGCCTTTGAGATTCAGTACCTCATAAGCAAGTGCTGCCCCTGCCGGGTTTATCACGCGACCCCTGCTTCGGATCTTGATCCCGATAGTGTCGAATTCCTGCCGTGCCTCGCTTCCGAAGTTAACCGGCGGCAAAACCAGCGCAAAATCCACGCCGCCCGAATCCGCGTTGGGTCTGAGGATCACCGAGATGAGCAGCCCCAATATCGTTTGCTCCCGCGAGATTTCATCCCCCCTGAAGACCAGTTCGCCCTCAACGCCGTGATATTCAAGCTGAGCATCCGAAGGTGTTTCGCTCGCTCCCAATGGGGTGAGCGCCTTGGGGAAAAATACGATTCGGGTAGTCTTATCGCAATCGCTCAGGGTATAGCGGTTGGGTTGTCGATCGGGGTGTCCGGAATCATTCAGCAACGCTGTTTTTGAATTTTGCGAAGCATATACTCGTATACCTTTGACGCCTTCAGGAAAGTTTTCCCATACATAAACAGCTTCAATGGGAGTAATTACCTGCGTAGCCACCTCTTCAGGAGGATCAGCAACGAAATTGAAATCATAAATTCCATCTGGAGGCGGCTGAATGAATATGAACGGCTCCAGCTTGGGTTTAGTCCAGCCGCCGGTAGGAACAATACCCGATGCAGCAATTCGCAGCTTGGGCGGAAAGCTTTCCAGAACCGCTAGTTTGACTTCATTAACTTCCAGAACTTTTTCCATGTTTATTCCCTTGGCATCTACGATGAGCTGAACTGCATCCAGTACTGTTTCTGCACTTTTTTCGGTTTTCGGTCTCTCTCTTTATAGTTTAGAAAACAGAAAAGACAAATATATCTGCCTTTTGCGCTGAGCCGTTGAGTAAAAAAAACTGAAACTCGACCAGCCGCCTGATCCGCTACGTTTTGGTGGGATTACATGATTTTAAGCATAATTTTGGGAGAAATTCTATTCTTCCATCTGATTTTTTGATTCAATTTCTCGATCAGGTTTCGGGTGTAGTTGTAGTGTAAGATCGTCAGGTTCGCCTATGAATGCCGGGAAGCTAAAAGTTAGCGAGCAAATTACGAATGGCGTTCTGCAAATCAGCCATTGTTGGTACGGACTGGATTTCGGGTCAAACCCGAAATGACAAAATTTACAGTATTATGTCGCCGGATAAATATAGGAAACCTCTGCTCAACTCGGCCAGCACCGTTAACTCACCACCAAAAACTTTTGGGTGACGCGTTCTTTCTATCGTCTCATTCTCCTTGCATTTATCCAGTTCTTTACTATCTTTAACCTTAAATAGGCTGAGATTAAGGTTCACGATAAAAGGAGACCGGAATCATGCTGGTGAGACATATTTACCTGAAAATTGAAGAGGTGCCGAACTACAGCCCTGTCGCGCCTGACGATGCCGAACATCATAAACACCGCCTTGATTGCATGCGGAACATGGAGCATGCGGACGCTACCATTCCCCAATCGGAAGTGGATCGACGTACGCTGGATGCCCTGGTCTACCGGGAATATCTGGATGCCTCCTACAACGTGCTCAAGGATGAACCACTTATTGCCGCAGACATCAATGAACCCCGCGTCGAGCGTCGCATACCGGGAACCGTCATTTACACGAAGCCCGACGAACGGCTTTATGTCCATGTATTGAATGGCGACAGCGAGCCTCACAGTTTTCACGTGCACGGCCTGCATTATGGTATTGATTCGGACGGATCATGGCCGTTCGGCGTGCAGGAATACGATGGGCCGAATCGCAGCGACGCGATTTGCCCCGGAGACAAATGGTGTTACATCTTCGATGTCAAGGAGGATTCAGTTGGCGCTTGGCCCTTCCACGACCACCATATGCACATCGAGGAGGTCGTAAAACGGGGGCTTTTCGGCGGCATCGTGGTTCGCGATCCACATTGTCAAAAAGCAGACCTCGAAGTGCCTATCTTTTTTCACCGTCTTACGGCAAATGTCGGTGAGGCACTTTTCGACAGCGGTTCGCTCAACGCAGGCGATACATTCACGTTTACCTTCACCGAGGAAGGCACCTTCGAATACTACTGCCGCTTTCACCCGATGCAAGGACGAGTGCGGGTCACCACGACAGGTCCCCTTGCCGCAACCATCAATATCCTCGACACACCGGCGCGCTTTGAACTCGACGATATCACCGTAGGAGTGGGTGCGCTGGTCACCTGGAACCATGCAGGAAGCCAACCGCATACCGTAACCGAGCGCGAGGGCGCCGGGCTGGAGTCATTTGCCATCAACGGCCGCACGTTTGTGGGGAACACCCCGAGCATCGTAGCCAAATCAGGAACCTGCGTTCGCTGGCACGTCTTCAATCTGGATTTGAGCATGGTATGGCATAACTTCCATCTGCATGGCCAACGCTGGCGGTGGGGCACTGAATGGGTTGACACGCGCTCTCTCGGTCCGGCTGAATCCTTTGTGGCTGATACGATCGTGCCGCCGGTCATTCTCGAACCCTTGGCGCTTGATTGCGAGTGTAAACCCCATGAAGGTCATGTAGGCCATGAGCTGATGCCTGAGGATGAAAACGAGGATGAACGCGACGCGCTACATGCGCGGCAAGTGGCCCGAGTCGCGCACACTTCCCGGCATGACGAATCTCGTGCGTCTTCCGCCTCTACGGGCGAACATGAGCACTCAAAAGACGATTACGGCACTGACTCAGGCCGATATAGGGAAAAACGCAAGAAATACCAGTTACAGGGCGATTTCCTCATCCATTGCCATGTCGAAATGCACATGATGGAAGGCATGGCCGCCGTGCTTCGCGCGACTCAGGAAGTCGAACTGAGCGATGAAGAACTCGACAGGATTTGTTACCAGCTGCCAAAGGTGCGTGTGCATGAGTGCCCCGAGGTTGGGCACCATCCCTGCGGTGGGGATGGCAAAGACGGCTGGGAGTTGTTGGAACCCTCGCCGATTTTCACCGTTCATGGGGCACTTTTGAACACGGGCCACGTATTGCTTTTTTCTGGAGCAGCGGAAAGAAATTATCCCCTGGAAGCCCGTATCTGGGACCCCGCAACCAAACAGATCATGCCAGGGGTTATTCCGTTGCCGGAAGATTTTTTCTGTTGTGGGCACACATTCCTGCCTGACGGCCGCTTGCTCGTGGTCGGCGGAGACACAAATGGCGCGGGGCATACGAATAATCGCTGCTTCATCTTTACACCCAACGCAGCTAATCCTGACAGCGGAACATTTGGACCAACCGCTAATATGGCTCATGCACGCTGGTATCCGACTGCGCTAAGCCTGAGCAACGGACGCGTACTGGCATTTTCCGGCGGACACCCCATCGCGGCGGAAGTTGAAGTATTCGACGGCGGAGCGTGGGCACCCATATCGGGAGCAGACCGCACGTTCGATGAGTTGTATCCCGGATTGCATCTCCTTCCCTCAGGAGAGATTTTCTATACCCGCGCCGGTTGGGCCGGCGCAACCGGAACCCAGACCGCTTATTTGACCCTGACCGGGCCGAACAGCGGCAGTTGGACCGACTATGGACAGCAGCAGTTTTACGACCGCCAGGAAGGCATGAGCCTGCTCATGATCGACACCACCGTAATTCCCGAACATACCAGCCTGTATGTCTTCGGCGGCGGCGTATCGGGCCCCGCGACTGCTCGCAATAACAGCACCGCTGAGGTAATCGAATTCAGTGGCGGTATCGCGGGATCAGCCTGGAGCCGCATTGCGGACATGAACTTTGGCCGGACAAATGTGAATGTGGTAGTGCTGCCGACTGGCAGGATACTCATCATAGGCGGTCACAGCAACGGTCAGAAATGGTCGCCTACGCCTGTGCTGGAAACGGAAACATACGACCCGGCTACCGATAAGTGGACGCTCGGCGCACCCTTAAACTTCCCGCGCCAATATCATTCCGTGTGCATTCTGCTGCCGGACGGCAGAGTCTTGACAGCGGGAGGGGTGGCACCGGGCACAGCGGACCCCGACCAACATTCGCTGGAACTCTATTCGCCAGGGTACCTGAGCTTGGGAGCACGCCCGGTTATTTCGACAGCGCCGCCCAGCGTAACCTACGGCAGTGCTTTTGTGATCGACACGCCGCAAGCCGATAATATCAACTCGGTTGTATTGATCGCCCCGATTTCGGTGACTCATCACACTGACGCCGGGCAACGTTATATAAAGCTGCCGATTAATTCCCGTACAGCCACCACCATCGAGACCACGGCTCCAGCCAACGGAAACGTTGCGCCACCCGGTTTCTACATGCTTTTTGTGGTCAATGATCAAGGTGTGCCGTCCGAAGCGAGCGTTATGACAATCTCGTAGCAAGCAGCCAATCACAGGTGGTATACGTGTGTATCGGCCTCTTCAGATAATTATGCGTCCGGTTCGCCGGAAACGATAATAGCTTCAGCGGCGTCTTCGAGCGCGACTATTGCGGCGGGAATTATCGCCGCGTTGCCTGAATAAACCGCACCGGCTAGCAGGACCAG
>JBDTHR010000198.1:0-8250 GCA_039936855.1 Nitrosospira sp.
GCCCAACCCGGTGATTATCATTAATGCAGATGCCGACGCCACACATCAGTCCGTTATAACGGTGATGGAAGCTGCACGTTTGGCGGGATACAATCAAATCACCTTCACCACCGAAAATTCCAGATAAATGCCTCATTGCCGCAACACGTCCTTCTGTCACCGCGAACAGCTATTGATTTAGCGTAGCAAGGGGGAAATCATGATAATTCAACCGGGTGATGGCCTATGCAAGCGCACCAGACGAATACATTGCCGTATACCGTCACGGATATAGCTCCATTACATAACCGACGTCCCTGGGGGAGTATAATCGGCCTGATTGTTCTAACCTGTTAATGTCGAGGAAACCGAGAAAATGATGGACCTAAAATTATTGGATATCCTGGTTTGTCCACTTTGCAAAGGACCGCTGCTCTACAGAAAAGCCGAGAACGAACTGATCTGCAAAGGAGACCGATTGGCTTTTACCATCAAGGATGGCATTCCCGTAATGCTGGAAGATGAGGCACGAAGACTACCTGTAGAAGAAGAAATCTGATTCGTGGAAATATCCTGGACGTTTGAATAGGCCCGGATTTTTGATGCAACGCATTTCCTCTCTACGGCGGGTCGAAGATAAGCGATGAAAAATGCGAATAGCGCCGCCATTCTGGGCGCACTTGTTGCGGATTCCGCGGCACTTGGCCTGCACTGGCTTTATGATCCTGCGCGCATTGCGGAGGTTGAAGCCGCAAGGGGACTCGTATTTCTTCAACCGGAAACAGCAGACTATGCCGGGAAAAAAGGCTATTTCGCGCACGGTCGAAAGGCGATCGGCGAGTCTACCGGCTACGGTGAGGTCTGTTTATTAATGCTGAAGCATCTGGCAAAGCACGGCACCTTCAGCCGTAATGAATACCAGGTTGAATACCGCGCGTATTTCGGGCCCGGTGGTGAATTCGTCGGTTATATCGATTCCCCGACCCGCCAGACGTTACGCACATTGTCATCCCTTGAACCCGCGGAATTTCCCGCCGCATCCGGTGCCGATGATGATCAGCATCCGGCGCTGGCAGCACTGCCGGCCCTGATCGCGACTCACTCCGGGACGCTGGAAGATCTCATGAAACGCGTCGAGAACGCGGTACGCGTAACAAATAACAATGAACTGGCGCTCGCCGCAGCGCGGTGCTCCTCGGCAGCACTGTTCAAGCTGTTGCATGGGGTGTCGGTTTCGCAGGCTCTGGCGGATGTTCTGCCGTTTGCGGGACCCATCCTCGAACCATTGCTGGAACAAGCGCTTGCAATACCGACGCTGGATAGCATAGCGGCTACGGATCACTTTGGCCGCGCGTGTCATGTCGCGGAAGGACTGCCAGTCATTTTTCATATTGCGCAACATGCCGCTGACTATCGTACTGCAATAGAATGCAACATTCGCGCCGGCGGAGACAGCTGTGGGCGTTCGATCATGCTTGGTGCCATGGCCGCAACGCATGCGGCCATGCAAAACGATTCTGCATTTCCCATTCCGCTGCCTTGGCTGGCACGATACCGAAAGCTTGCCCAGGTTGCCGATGCATGTGCAGCACTTTGAACCCAGATAATCCATTAGGACGCGAGATGATGGCGAGGCAGGTTGCGAGACAGTTCATAAACCGGTTGCGATCGCATCCATGCAAATTATGACGGGAACCCGAACTCGGCAGCGCCCGCTCTTATAGATCCTCGTTGTCACTTCTTTCTCATATAGAAGATAAATTTTCCATCCATTTCCGACAGCGAGAGCAACTCGTTGCCGGTTTGATCGGCGAAGACCTGGAAATCGATTACCGAACCGGGATCGGTAGCGGTTATTTTCAGTACTTGTCCGGTAGTCATGTCCACCAGGGATTTTTTTGTGCGCAGGATAGGTAACGGGCAGTTCAGGCCGCACACATCCAGTTCTTTATCGCAATTCATGCATTTCCTCTCGATTCCTGGTTACGGAGTAGTTGGCCGCTCATGGAATGCAGTAAGTGATTTGCAGAAATTATTTTCATGACCGGCGAAAAATTCATCAAAATAACGCATAAACAACTGCTTATGGCGCAGCTGGAAATTCTGTTTGTTACGCCGGTATTGATAATCATCAGAAGCCAAAAAACGAAAATATGAAAGAAGCGTTAAAGATGCGTTAGCATATGTTTCGGAATGATCTTTTTTTCGCGCCCGAAGAAGAAGCCCAAAGATAATACCATCCCATGATAGAGACTCGAAAACACGCCACCCCTGCAAATTACCGATAGCGTCATTATGCCAGTCAATTTTACCCCGTCACTACCCGAACATCTGCTCCCCATTAAAGGCGTGACGCTGGGCATTGCCGAAGCAGGGATCAGGAAACCGGGCCGCAAAGACCTGCTTGTCATCGCTTTGGCGGAATGCACAAAGGTGGCGGGTGTATTTACGCAAAACCGGTTTTGCGCGGCGCCTGTCACCGTCGCTAAAGAACATCTTTTGAATCCCGGTTCCACACCCGCCTGCCCGATCCGTGCGCTTATTATTAATACCGGCAACGCCAATGCAGGGACCGGTGAAGGCGGTGTTGCGGATGCCCGTGCCACCTGCGCCAAACTCGCCAACCTGCTGCATTGTGATAGTCAGCAAGTGCTGCCATTTTCAACCGGTGTAATTATGGAACCGCTGCCGTTGGAAAAAATTATCGCCGGGTTGCCCGCCGCCGTGGCCGACCTCAGGGAAGACAACTGGTTTGCTGCCGCCCAGGCAATCATGACGACGGATATCGTGCCCAAGGCGGTATCCAGGCAGATTTCTCTCGACGGCATAACGGTGACCATCACGGGTATTGCCAAGGGTTCGGGAATGATCCACCCAAACATGGCGACGATGCTGAGTTACATTGCGACCGATGTGGTGCTGAGTCAGCCATTGCTGGAACAAATCGTGCGGCATGCGGCGGAAAATTCATTCAACCGCATCACCGTGGATGGAGATACCTCAACAAATGACGCACTCGTTCTGATAGGAACGGGCCAGGCCGGCAATCCGGTCATCTCGGATAATGAAAGTACACAATTCACACAGGTACAAAACGCGATAACCGAGGTGGCGACATCACTTGCGCAGGCTATCGTACGCGACGGTGAGGGGGCGACCAAATTTATTACCGTGCACGTGGAGGGTGGGAAGACGCTGGATGAATGCAGCAAGGTCGCATATGCCATTGCTCATTCTCCGCTGGTGAAAACCGCTTTTTTCGCATCCGATCCAAACCTTGGCCGAATACTGGCGGCAATCGGTTATGCGGGCATAGAAAATCTTGACGTCAACCTATTGCAACTCTATCTCGATGACGTTCTGGTGGCAGAAAATGGTGGCCGGGCGCTTACTTACCAGGAAGCGGATGGCCAAAAATTGATGAAGCAATCCGAGATCACCATGCGTGTCGTTCTCAATAGAGGGCAGGCTTCGACCACAATCTGGACATGCGATCTATCCCATGATTATATCAAGATCAATGCGGACTATCGCAGCTAGCAGCCTGTCGGACTTAAAGAATCGCAGCGAAAAAGTGACGGGCTGAGGGCAGATTTTGAGGATTTTGAAAGCCAATAGTTATTCTATTGGTCGAAAAAGCAGCGAAATATGAACCCGCCAGACGCTTTTGCAGCCGATTTCCTTTAAGTCCGACAGGCCGCTGGCAAACAAATATTGGCGGCGCCAAAAAACGCTGTCAGGAAACAATTGGCGATCGCTCGTTGCGCAGCGCGACAGGCGCAACGAGCGGCGCTTACGGTTGCAGGCTCCCGCGCCCATAATCTTGGGCGCGGGAGCCTGATATAACCGCTACGGATATTTTCCTATACGCCCATGGGCTTCATATGGGGAAATTTACGATAGTTTACATCGTTCGAATCATTTACATTGGATTCATACCCGTCCCCGGACTTCTTGTCATAACCATGGCCGTGACCATGCCCATGACCATGGCGACGCATTTTCTTCGCTGCGTTGGCTTCATCCTTATCGATGTACCCATCATTGTTGGTATCCATTTTATCGAACATCATTTCAGCATGGCGAGCATGTTCATCCCTGCTCACCCGTCCATCATTGTCGGTATCGGCCATGGCCATCCCACATTTGCCCTCTCCACACTTCTTGTCGCCATGTCCGTCTTTCTTGGCGCCGTAATCATGAGACCCGGCAACCATGTAGCCTTTATTGAGGGATTGCGCGGTGAAAGGGCTGTCAGCAGCAGACGCAATGGATGCGGTACCCAACGTGGCCGCCAGCGCAGAGCCCAAAGCAAGAGAAATAATTGATTTTTTACTCGGCATATTATTCATGATGTCTTTCTCCTAAATATTGTGTTTGTTAAAGGAAGCTTTCGAGAGCGCATGCAATATAAGTGCCACATCTCATCAATGATTCCACCTTATTTGTTTCCGTTATTTACAGTCTTCGGTCTGTTACGATAGATGCCTTAACTGCGGCACCTTGCAAACGCTAGACGTAACCCGCCGAATTATGGCCTTCTTAGCTGAGCGGTTCCGTTCGATAGCACACATATGAATTCCCTTCCAATCTGCGTTTTATATTTTTCAGGCTGCCACTTGCCGATTACCACTCGAGGCCGCCTGAAAAAATTGCAACCTGCAAAAAGCGAAAACCATATTTACCCGATTGTATAAGATATTCGTAATGACTGGCGAACATGATTCTTCCGTAAGGTGCCGACGGTTATAATCTGAAATTAACGTCTGGTTTGGAGATTTATGAAAGATTGGGACAAGCTGTACGATCGGACCGAAGCGCTGCTTTTCCGTCTTGAAGGGCTGCTGCCGGTGGGTCAGGCTGACCCTAACTGGAATTCCGCCATCGCGTTTCGCTGGCGAAAATCTGCCGGCACGGGCTCCATTCAATCGGTGAACCACCCTCACCGCATAACGTTCGATGCTTTGCAAGGCATAGAGCGACAAAAAAATCTCATAGATCAAAATACGCGTCAGTTCGTAGAGGGACGTCCCGCCAACAACGTATTGCTTACGGGCGCGCGCGGCACAGGCAAGTCATCTCTGGTAAAGGCGATGCTGAATAAATATGCTGCCATGGGATTACGTTTAATTGAAGTGGAAAAGCATGACCTTACCGATCTGCATGACATCGTCGAGCAGGTACACCAACGCTCTGAACGCTTCCTTCTGTATTGCGACGACCTGTCGTTCGAACCGGGTGACCCCGGCTATAAGGCCTTGAAAGTCGTACTTGATGGTTCCATCGCCACAGCATCCGAAAACGTCCTTGTCTACGCGACCTCCAATCGCCGCCACTTGATGCCCGATTTCATGCAAGACAATCTGGACACCCGGCATGTGGGGGAAGAAATCCATCCGAGCGAATCAGTCGAAGAAAAAATTTCTTTATCGGAGCGTTTTGGCCTATGGGTATCCTTTTATCCGTTTGATCAAGAAAGATATCTGGACATTGCCCGGCATTGGCTCACCCATTTCGGCATTGAGGAAATGACTCCCCCTATACGGGAAGCGGCTCTACAGTGGGCGCTTAGCCGCGGTTCACGAAGTGGTCGTGTAGCATGGCAATTTGCGCGCGACTGCGCGGGAAAACGGAGCCTGTCATGATTTTCAAAGAACCCGGTCATTTGCCCACGTAGGCCAGCATGGAATACGCAAGCGGGATTTGCACAAAATAAAAATTCGACTGTTTGCGTAACGGATTACATTCACCGGTCGCTGCTCATTCACCTCACCATGTCCTCTCCCCCTCATATCACTGAAGTCGCCGTTGCGGTTATCATTGCTTCTGATGGCCGTTTTCTTCTTGCGCGCAGGCCCGAAGGCAAGCCTTATGCGGGTTACTGGGAATTTCCCGGCGGCAAGGTGAAACCCGATGAGCCGCTATTGCATGCGTTAAGGCGCGAATTACTGGAAGAACTGGGTATATTTGCCGAACATGCCTATCCCTGGATCACGCGCACGTTTGACTACAGTCATGCCACTGTCCGTCTCTATTTTTACCGCGTAATGAAATGGCATGGCAAGCCGCAACCCTGCGAAAACCAGGAACTGGCCTGGCAATCCGCGGACAATGTCCAGGTTGAACCAATGTTGCCGGCAAATGCACCGGTATTGCGGGCGCTGGATTTGCCGGCAATCTATGCGATAACCAATGCTGCGGAGTGGGGAACGGATATTGCTATAGCCCGGATCGAACGTGCATTGGAAGGAGGTGTACGGCTGTTGCAGATACGCGAGAAAGCGATGCCGGAGGAGGCATTGAATGCTTTTATCGTTGCTGTGATTGCCCTCGGTCATCGTCACGGGGCCAAAGTATTGGTGAACGGCAGCATGGACCATGCCGACCTTTATCGAAAAGCTGGCGCAGATGGGCTACACCTTGCATCAAGGCAACTGATGGACATCGCGAAACGTCCGGATGTTGAATGGTGCGGGGCCTCCTGCCACAATGCGGAAGAGCTTTTTCGAGCCGAGCAATTGGGTATGGATTTTGCAGTGCTTGCACCGATACTGCCAACGTTGAGCCATCCCGGATCTGCGACGCTGGGCTGGCAAAGATTTGCCGCGCTCATCCGCGATTGCTCGATACCCGTTTATGCGCTAGGTGGGTTGCGCAGGGAAGATTTAACGACGGCATGGGAACATGGCGGGCATGGCGTCGCCATGATGCGGGGTGTGAGCCAAGATTCAGCCCGAAGAAGACATCCGAAAAGGACTGCCAGCTGAAATATCCGCGACGAAGGACGCTGCACCAGCCAGAGACTGAGGCAGTGCCGGATAATGTCTGGATTATTTGTATTGCGATAACACCATTCTTCCAACTCCGGCACCTGATCGCTATTGCTCATCTTTCGACACATCTTCTTCCTGTTTTTCCGCCTCCGTATCTGTTTCCGCATCCGGAATCCGATAGGACTCCGAAGCCCATTGCCCCAGATCGATCATCTTGCACCGTTCCGAACAAAAAGGCCGATAACGATTGCCCGTATCCCAGACCATGATCTTGCCGCAGTTTGGGCAATTGACAATGGGTTGCTTCATAGGCGTGAACTTGAAAACCTTTTATCAGTTGAAAATCACCAGGCCACTTGGCTATTATGACGCGATTGCTTTAAGCTAGCCAGCTGGACAGCATCATGGCCTGCCTGCCCCTGCGGGTACATTATGTCATTTCAATGTCCAGCCGGTGCGGATATCCGCCGATTTGTGCGGAATCGGTTCGATTTTTCCATCAGGTCAAACTCAGGACGGCTACCGCCGGAACGAACACATGTTGACGCAAACACCTCGCTCAAAACCTGTTGATCGGCAAAAACGGCCAGAACCGATTTTATACCATCCAATCAATAGTTTTTGTAATGCATATTTATTTTTCAATATGTATTATGGTAAAATGGTTAAGTTTTTTTATGAGTTTTTTTAGAAGGTCCGAAATTAAAAACGGGGCTGCAAAATATGGCGGATATTGAGAAAAAGCAGGGAATGAACGGCAGGAGACGTTTTCTCCTCGCCGCAACTTCGATTGCGGGCGGGATAGCGGGCGTTGCCGTGGCAACCCCTTTCATGCTGAGCATGATGCCCAGCGAACGCGCAAAAGCAGCGGGTGCGCCGGTTGAGGTAGACATCAGCAAGGTCGAACCAGGCATGCTGATGATGGTGGAATGGCGCGGCAAGGTGGTATGGGTATTGAATCGCACCCCTGAAATGCTGGCTAACCTGAAGAAGCTTGACGGCCAGGTATCCGATCCAAAATCGGAAAAAGACCAGCAACCCAAGTATGCGCAGAATGAAACACGTTCCATCAAACCGGCAATTCTGGTAGCTGAAGGAGTCTGTACCCATCTGGGATGTTCTCCCGTATATCGCAAAGATATTGCGCCCGCGGATCTCGGTTCCGACTGGCTGGGCGGTTTTTTCTGCCCCTGCCACGGCTCCAAGTTCGATCTCGCGGGCCGCGTCTACAAAAGCGTCCCTGCGCCTACCAACCTTGTCGTTCCCCCCCACATGTATTTAAGCGATACCACCCTGTTGATCGGGTCTGATCGCAAGGAGTCCGCATAAATGAGCAAGCGATTGGCGTCCATGGTCGACTGGATAGACGCGCGTTTTCCCCTGACTTCCAACTGGAAGGCTCATCTCACCGAATACTACGCGCCGAAGAACTTCAATTTCTGGTATTACTTCGGCTCGCTGGCCATGCTCGTGCTGGTGAATCAGCTTCTTACCGGCA
>JBDTHR010000199.1:0-2621 GCA_039936855.1 Nitrosospira sp.
ATCATGAGGCGCACCGGGATTCTGCCGGTATTGATAATGCGATGGATGTGCTTTACACTTTAAGCAAGATTGAGCTGAAATATTTTTCCATTCCGAATCAATAACTCATCGGAGGAAATATGGCAACATCCGATCAGATTGTCGGTGCCGCGGTTGAGCTCGGCGAGCAGAAATCGTGGGAAGCCGTGCGCCTGCGTGATGTGGCTTCTGTACTGGAAATCGGCCTGGACGATGTGCGTGCGCATTTCCGCGAAAAAGAAGATATTGTCGATGCCTGGTTCGAGCGAGCCGATAGCGTCATGCTCAAAGCCGTGCAGGCTTCCGACTTTAAAAATCTGACGCCGCGTGAGCGGTTTCACCGCCTGATCATGACGTGGCTCGGCGCGCTGTATCCCTATCGCAAGACGAGCCGGCAGATGATCTACGGCAAACTGGAGCCGGGGCACATCCATATTCAGCTTCCCGCACTGATGCGTATCAGCCGTACGGTTCAATGGATGCGCGAGGCCGCGGGCCGGGATGCCACTTATTTCCGGCGTGCTTTGGAAGAAACCGGGCTCACAACGATTTATCTGACCACGTTTATCCACTGGATGAGCGATAATTCTCCCGGTGCAGCCAGAACGGGCCGGTTTCTCGACGGGTGCCTCTCCGTGGCCGAGAGCCTGGATCGCTTCGTATTTACCGGACGCGGTACGGCAGAAAGAGGGGGCAGTGAAAAAGTGCCACAGGCTACCTGCGGCACCTGAGTCCGAATCCAGCCGCGCGCATCGCCCTTGGCGTTACTGAAGCGACATGGATACGCTGACACATGCTTTAAGCGGCGCACTGTTGGCACGGGCAACTGCGCCAACGAGGCCGGCCGCAGGCGAACTGACGTCAGGTGCGCGCACTGCGGTGGGGTTTGTGGCGGCCGCGTTTCCCGATAGTGATTTCGTGTTGCGCCTGTTTGATCCCCTCACCTACGTAGCCCTGCACCGGGGCGTCACTCACTCGATTGTTCTCTTGCCCGCCTGGGCTTTACTGCTGGCCTGGCTACTTTCCCTTATCCTGCGCCAACGCTACTCCTGGCGGGCAATCTACGGTACGGCTGCCCTGGGCATTGCCATCCATATCGTGGGCGACGTGTTTACCGCTTACGGCACGATGCTGCTGGCACCTTTTTCCAGTCATCGTTTCGCCATTCCATTCACATTTATCATCGACCCCTATTTCACCGCAATTATCGCAATCGGCCTCGCGACGGCCATGCTCCGGCCCCCAGGGCGGCGTCCAGCCATTATCGCTTTCCTGGTTTTAGGATGCTACGTGGGCTTTCAGGGCATTCTGCATTCTCAGGCGGTCAAGGTGGGCGAGGCTTACGCTGAAAATAATGGGTTGTTTGAAGCGAAAATCCACGCTTTTCCTCAACCGCTGTCACCCTTTTACTGGAAGGTCATCGTCAGCCATGGCGACGACTATCAGGTTGCTTTGATCGATCTATGGCAAACTCACAGCCCCAAGCCGCCGGATCCTGCAAGTGGAATATTGGGCATGTGGGAGAGGATTGCCGCAGCCTACCAACCTGTTACCGTCGCAAAATGGATACGACGCAGGCGATTTGGCGACACGGATTCCCAGCGTCATCTCGCCCATGAAGCGTGGACGCAGGATATTTTTGCACCGTTCCGCCGATTCGCGGCATTTCCTGCACTTAATCAGATCGAACTCGCAGGAAATGGCGTATGCGTATCGTTTCTCGATTTGCGTTTTACCGTTCCCTCGCTCTCGCCATCCCTGGTATTCGGCCTATGCCGGGATAGCCCCACGGGTCCCTGGTGGCTCGAACATAAGCGTGAACACCTTCAAAAGGGCTAACGGAAATCTGCCTGGGAGCCTGTCGGACTTAAAGGAAATCCGCTGCAAAAACGTCTGGCTGGTTCATATTTCGCCGCTTTTCCGGTCAATGGACCAACTATTGGCCTTAAAAATCCGCGAAATCTGTCCTCACCCAGTCACTTTTTCGCTGCGATTCTTTAAGTCTGACAGGCTCCTGGCCGAATAATTAAAACAAAAGCTGAAAGGAGTTTTCCGCTTCGGCATCCAGGACCCGGAACTCGTCTATAAAGTCACCGGGCTCAGGACCCATCCCTGAATTTACGCATTGCTGCTGCCTACGCCCGCCGTGTCCGGCTACCCGGCAAAAATTGCCTATTGCTGCGGCAATCACATGTGCGTCCCCTTGTTTGGTCCATAACGCCATAGCGCGCAATGGGTCACGCAGTGATCCCAAGCTTTTTTTGAAAAACCTTCATGAAAGTTGACATTTATCAAGGTTTCGCCGCGCGTTGCGCAATACGATTTGATACCGGATAAGAAAGTCCGATTATCTTTAATGTTCAACCGGGAGCGACCTTGAATTCATCCTCAAAAGAAGCTGGTAAGACCGGTAATTATCAAGGTTTTTTATCTGGATTGGATAAGTATTTTTGTCATTGGCAATCAGCGACCAGGTGGGGGAGATATGAGTAGCAAAGCAGCAGCAACCATAGTTGGGATTGTGGCGACCGCATTGTATTCCGGACTGGGAATGGCGGCAGCGGCGAACCCTTACCAGTTAAACTTGCCCGAGCCTCAAACGC
>JBDTHR010000200.1:0-4792 GCA_039936855.1 Nitrosospira sp.
TTGACCATCGAGCGCATCCTCGAAGAGAATGGAACTCAAGTAACGTTCTCCCGAATCGGGAAGGATTACGACGATGGTTTTGCCTGCGTTTTCCAGACGCTTCGCATAACGTATCGCTACCGCTACAGCCGCTCCGCATGAAATTCCGGAAATAATGCCTTCTTCGCGTGCGAGGCGGCGGGCATAGCGCAACGCATCTTCATTGCTGACCTGCTCGATATCGTCCACCAGCGACAGGTCTAAATTTTCCGGAACGAAACCGGCACCAATTCCAGGGATTTTGTGCGGTCCGGGTTTTAGCGGCTCACCCGCGCGCAGTTGGGTCAATACCGGGCTGGCGGATGGTTCAACGGCAACTGAAATGATCGTTTTCCCTTTTGTATTTTTGATGTAGCGCGAAACGCCGGTTATCGTACCGCCTGTACCGACGCCGGAAACGAAAATATCAATGGCGCCCTCGGTATCGTTCCAGATTTCCGGCCCGGTAGTGCGTTCATGGATGGCCGGGTTGGCCGGGTTGTTGAATTGCTGAAGCAGTACATACCGGCCAGGATCGGAAGCAACGATTTCCTCGGCCTTCAACACGGCGCCTTTCATTCCCCGCGCGCCTTCCGTCAATACCAGTTTTGCCCCGTATGCACCAAGCAATTTACGCCGTTCCAGGCTCATGGTTTCCGGCATGGTCAAGGTCAGCGGTATGCCGCGAGAGGCGGCAACGGAAGCCAGCGCAATACCCGTATTACCGCTGGTCGGTTCCACCAGTTCTTTTCCTGCAAGGAGCAGTCCGCGGCTTTCCGCGTCCTCGATCATCGCCGTGCCGATACGGCATTTTACGGAATAAGCGGGGTTACGCCCCTCGATCTTTGCCAGCACCGTTGCGGCAGCACCGTCGGTAATGCGGTTGAGCCGGACCAACGGGGTATGTCCGATAGACAGCGAGTTATCCTTGAACCAGCGCGGCATGCTGCGACTTCCTTCAGTATGGGTTTGGGCCAACCTGTTCACGAATGAGGATGGAGCATGTTGGGGCGACAGACCTTAAATCGTTTCAACCTGCCCGACCCATCGGGAGGAGCTTTCCTGCAACCAGGGGAGGGGTGCATCCAGAAGACGCACGTCCATCAGAACGGCAGGTTTAATGTTTAATCAAGACGTATTGATTATAATACTTGGTTTGTCGCGGGGTGTACGTTGTCTTTTCTATAGTATCTAGCTGAAACAATTGGGTTATTTTAACATGAGTATAAGCGCCGAGGTAACCATTTGACTGAGGTTTGCCGGGGGACGCAGACGCGATCCACCTCTTCAGGCACTACTATAATGCTCGCAGCCTGCTCCGGAAACGAGGATACCAGTTATTCGAGGCCGGCATTCAGCACCCGCAAGTATTGTAAACCAGGATCGACACTGCTTCTTAACACTGCATTGAATTTCAAAGAGAGGACAGGATGATTGTCCGAGTCTTCATGCAACCCTTGTTCATATCGGCGAAGATGACCCAATGACCCATAAGGCACAGCGTGAGTTTATTGATCTCCCGGCAATCAAGGCTGCTCGAGGTACGGTGCGCTTGCCTGGCTCCAAAAGCATTTCCAATCGTATTCTATTGCTGGCCGCATTGACCGACAGCGCGACAGTTATACGTGATCTGCTTATTTCGGACGATACAGCGCGGATGCTGGAGGCACTTGAGGCATTGGGTGTCCCCATTGCGCGGATCAATGAAAATTGTTATCGGCTGCATGGCGTGGGCGGGCAGTTGCCTCTGCGTTTTCCCGTCAGTGAAGCGAATCTGTTTCTGGGCAATGCAGGCACTGCTTTTCGTCCTTTGACTGCCGTGCTGGCGCTGGCGCAGGGATACTACCGGTTGTCGGGTGTGCCGCGCATGCATGAGCGCCCTATAGGCGATCTGGTGAGTGCGCTACGCCAGTGGGGGGCGGATATAACCTACTTGGGCAATGAAGGTTTTCCGCCGCTTCAAATAAAACCAGGGTGCATCCAAGGAGAGGAGATAACCGTGAAGGGCGACGTATCCAGCCAGTTCCTGACGGCCCTGCTGATGGCTTTGCCCTTATCCACAGTGTCCACAGTACAATTTAACCATAAGTCGACGATAACGGTGACGGGAGAGTTGATCTCGCAGCCTTATATCGAATTGACCATAGCGTTGATGGCCCGGTTCGGCGTGCAGGTGGAGCGGGAGGAATGGCAGCGCTTTACCATGCGCTCAGGCCAACACTATCGCAGCCCGGGGGAGATATTTGTAGAGGGCGATGCATCCTCCGCTTCTTACTTCCTTGCCGCCGGCGCCATCGGTACCGGTCCGGTTCGGGTAGAAGGCATTGGACACGGCAGCCTTCAGGGAGACGTCCGTTTTGCTGAGGTACTTGAAAAGATGGGCGCGCGCATCAGCGTGGGAAATAACTGGATCGAGGCAGGCGCCCCTGCATCGGGGGGGCTGCGAGCCGTTGATCTCGACTGCAACCATATTCCGGACGCCGCCATGACGCTTGCGGTGGCGGCGTTGTTCGCCGCCGGTACCACCACGCTCAGGAATATCGCCAGTTGGCGGGTGAAAGAAACCGATCGCCTTGCGGCAATGGCAAAGGAGTTGCGCAAATTGGGTGCGGTGGTGGAAGAGGGCGCGAATTTCCTGCGTATCACGCCGCCAGCCGGTAGGCTTGTTAACGATGCAGCGATTGATACGTATGATGACCACAGGATGGCGATGTGCTTTTCCCTGGCGTCCTTCGGCGCGCCCGTGCGTATCAACGATCCTGATTGCGTCGCAAAGACTTTTCCCGGTTATTTTGAAAAGTTCGCGGCCATAGTCAGTCCCTGACCGGCAGAATCCGGTCGATTTTTATTGAGGTTTTTTTCATGAATACGAATACTCATGACGCTCCCGTTATTGCCATCGATGGTCCTTCTGCTTCCGGCAAGGGCACCGTTGCACAACGGGTGGCGGCAAAACTGGGATTTCACTATCTCGACAGTGGTGCGCTCTACCGGTTGGTGGCGCTCGCAACGATGCGTGCAGAGGTCGATTTGAGCGATGAAAGGGCAATAAGCGATATCGCCGCAGGCCTGGATGTCGTCTTTAAGGATGAAGAAATCCGACTGGGCAACGAAAGTGTTGCCGATGCGATCCGTACGGAAGCGTGTGGTAACTCGGCTTCCCGAATAGCCGCTTATCCGCTGGTTAGAGCCGCGCTATTAGCGCGGCAGCGCGCGTTTTGCCGGCTTCCCGGCCTGGTGGCGGACGGCCGCGATATGGGATCGGTCGTTTTTCCCCAAGCAATTCTCAAAATATTTCTCACCGCAAGCGCTGAAACGCGAGCCCAGCGGCGCCATAAGCAGTTGATGGAAAAAGGGATAGGTGCTAATATTGCCACCCTTTTGCGGGATATACGAGACCGCGATGCCCGCGACAGCAATCGGAGCGTCGCTCCATTGCAGTTGGGTACGGATACAACGTTGCTGGACACGACTTCCCTCGACATAACACAAGCGGTGGATAGCGTATTAAAGCAATATATTGAAATCTGTGCAGAAGGGCGCAGGTGAAAAACTGGAGTCAGGTTCACCTCTCACTGCACTTGCATCAGGTGGGCGGCAGTCGCAGCGAGCGAGCCAGGAAAAAAGATGGGAAGTAAAAAGAGGGAGAATTCAGGCGCCGCAAAGGTTACAGTATGGTAATAGCACGTTCGATTAATACGTGCTATGGATAAAACCTTGCTTTTATGGCCAAGATTCAGGTTTCGGCGCACAAAAAATAATTGAAATATGGAAACAGGGTTGTCCAGGTAATTGATCAAGTAGTCAAGAAGTATGGCTGGTGCTGTCTGATCGCGCTTTTTCCGAGCAAGATAAAAGCGTGTTCCGGATAGGGCACTTATTATTAACTTTTAACCCCGTTGATTTCCTTTGACGGGATTCCAAACCAGGTACCTTTCACAATGAGTATTGCTTCCTCCGCTATAGATTCTTCCGAAAGTTTTGCGGCGTTATTTGAAGAAAGTCTTTCCCGCCAGGAAATGCGCGTCGGTGAAGTCATCACCGCCCAGGTTGTTCGTGTTGATTACAACATTGTGGTTGTAAACGCCGGATTGAAATCGGAAAGCTTCATCCCTGTCGAAGAATTCAAGAACGATAAAGGCGAAATCGAGGTCAAGTCCGGCGATTTCGTGAGTGTCGCCATCGAAGCACTCGAAGATGGTTACGGCGAAACGCGTTTATCGCGCGACAAGGCCAAACGGCTCACGGCCTGGCATGACCTGGAGGCTGCGATGGAAAGCGGCGCCATCGTCTCCGGCATCGTAAGCGGCAAGGTCAAGGGTGGCCTGACTGCCATGATCAATGGCATACGTGCTTTCCTTCCTGGTTCGCTGGTGGATATCCGTCCGGTCAAGGATACGACTCCTTACGAAAACAAGGAGATGGAATTCAAGGTCATCAAGCTTGATCGCAAGCGCAACAATGTGGTTGTATCGCGTCGCGCGGTTCTGGAAGAAAGCCAGGGTGCGGATCGCCAGACCCTGCTTGCGAATTTGACGGAGGGTGCGATAGTCAAGGGTATTGTCAAGAACATAACGGACTATGGCGCATTCGTGGACCTGGGCGGTATAGACGGACTGTTGCACATCACGGATCTTGCATGGCGGCGGGTGAAGCATCCTTCCGAGGTCATCAGCGTTGGTGATGAAGTCACCGCCAAAGTGCTTAAGTTCGATCAGGAAAAGAATCGCGTATCGCTGGGCATGAAGCAATTGAGCGAAGACCCATGGGTAGG
>JBDTHR010000201.1:0-3876 GCA_039936855.1 Nitrosospira sp.
GATTGCAAACCAGAAAAGAAATTGAATCCAAAGAGCGCGATCAGTGCGATGATCAGGCCGACCACTGTCGCGATCAGCGCTTCAGCCACGCCGCCTGTTACCGCCGTTGGATTGACGATGCCCTCCCCGCCGATGATCTGGAATGCAGTCATCATGCCGATGACCGTGCCCACGAGTCCCATCAGGGGCGCGGCGGTAACAGTGGTTTCCAGAATCCACAGTCCGCGGGCAAGGGATTTTTCTATCAGTTGGGCTTCATCCGCCGCGCGGGATTCCGTCCACCAGGATGGGCGGTGGCGATTGCTGATCACGACTTCGAAGAATCGTTTGTAGTAGTGACGCTCATCCAGGCCTGAAAGTATTTTTTCGAGGTCGTGCCATGCAAAGCCGTACGTTTCGACAAGGTTCAGCAGATCGTGTGAGAGGCGGGCGTAACGCCAATAGACAAATCCCTTCTCGAGCATAATGGCCAAGGCGATGATAGCCAGCAGAGACAACGGCAAAACAGTAAATCCGCCAAGTTTTAGCGCGGTCCAGGTTGCATTTAGTTCTTGCATGTTTATCTCCGAACGGGTGATATGTCCGCTTGTTAATAGGATGGATTATAAGATGAAGACCGATACCGTTTTCGGTAAGATGACTCGAGTGAAGCGCAATGGTCGAGAGGTATGGGGGATTGTGGTTACGGCTTATACCTTACTCTTCCGGGGAAAGCACTTATTCTCGCTTATTGCCGCTAAAAAATCACTTTCGCTCATCATCGGCAAAAATTTATCGATGCGGGATCATAGGTGGCATTTTCTCCCTGCCATCCGAGCGATTCTGACCAGACTCTCGAACTGATTCTCGCCTGCCTAGCTGTAAAATCTTACAGCTATTCACACCGCTTGTTTTAGGGTTTCATAGTGCTGTTATTTCTCCGGGTTATTATCCGAGCCAGGCGGGTTTTCAGGCAGCTCCAGATTTTCTTGATGATATTTCCATACAAAAACCGGACAAAAGGTGTGATGGGCGCTTCGGGGGCCCCATTTGGCACAGCCGAAGCTATGCAAGAACAGAATGCGCGCGCCAGATTTTCCGACATTCTCGATCAAAGTTTGATCGAGATTTGTCTTTTTGATGCTCAAACCTTGCATTTTCACTATTTGAACAAGGGTGCGCGACGCAATCTGGGCTATGCCATGGATAAGCTGCCAAAGATGACGCTATTCGACATTCAGCCGGAACTGGACGAAGCGTCGTTCCGAGCCATGATCAGCCCGCTTGTCAACGGCGAGAAGGAAGCTCTGATCATCGAAACGATGCATTTGCGTGCCGACGGCACCCTTTACCGTGCCGAAATCCAGCTGCAGTGGGTTACGCAATCAGACCGCAGCGAATTTCTTGCAATTATGCTGGATATTACGAATCGCTGCCGTGGCCAGCTAGCGTTGCAGGAAAATGAAGCTCGTTTTCGAACCATTGCCAATACGATTCCGCAACTCGCATGGATATCGGAGCCCGATGGGTCGAGATCCTGGCACAACCAGCGCTGGTATGACTACACAGGCACAACGCCGGAAGAAATGAAGGGTTGGGGCTGGCACAGGGTGCATGATCCAGCGCTACTGCCTGACGTAATTGTAAAGTGGAATGAAGCTGCCGCCGCCGGACAGGCGTTTGCAATGGAAGTTCTCCTGCGTGGCGCGGATGGGCTATACAGGATATTCCTGGCACGGGCGGAACCGTTAAAGGATGCGCAAGGCCGGGTGGTGCAATGGCTCGGTACCAATACCGACGTAAACGATCAGAGACTGGAGGAGAAAGCACGGCGCGCAACTGAAAAACAGCTTCAGGTGGTGATGCAGAATATGAGTGAAGGCCTCGTGATCTCGGATTCACATCGCAAGTTGCTGCATTGGAACCCGGCAGCCCTGAGGATGCATGACATCGAGAATGCGGAAGAGGTCTTGACCGACCTGCAAAATTTGGTAGGTCTTTATGAGTTATCGACTGTTGAGGGAGTCGTTCTGCCAGTCGAGCACTGGCCGCTGGCGCGTATTCTCAGGGGTGAATCCGTACAGGATCTGGAGTTGCGTGCCAGGCGCATGGATAAAGAGTGGGAGCGTATCTTCAGTTATTCTGGTTCATTGTTGCAGTATGGTGACAACAAAGACCTTGCGTATATGACTATCAAGAATATTACGGAGCGCAAAGCTGTGGAAGAAGCGCTGCTGGATGCCAAGGTAAATCTCGAGCATAAGGTAAATGAGCGTACTGCTCAGCTCATGGCCAAAAGCAAAGAGCTGGAAAACTTCTGTTATTCGGTATCGCATGATCTCAGGGCGCCGCTTCGCGGAATAGCGGGCTATAGCCGTCTCTTGCTCGAAAGTTACCATGAGCGTCTCGATGAGGAAGGCCGCAGTTTTCTGAAGAATATCGGCGTGGCAACGTCGAACATGAATAGTCTGATTGAAGATTTGCTGGCTTATTCAAAGCTTGAACGTCGAAAACTATCTACAACGGCCATCAGGCTTTCCAGCTTCCTGCCCCAGTTATTGGACCAGTTCAAGGACAACTTTGAAAATGTGCGTCTCACGGTCAAGGTCGACGATTTGCGCATTAGTGCTGATCCGGATGGTCTTGCAATTGCATTACGCAACCTGATCGATAACGCACTCAAGTTTTCGGAATTTGTCCCTGAACCGGCTATCGAAATCCTCGCGCAACCTGCGGATGGCTATTGCATCCTCTCGGTTTGGGATAATGGAATTGGATTCGATATGCGTTTTTACCACAAGATTTTCAAGATATTCCAGCGCTTCCAGCGAAACGAGGATTATCCCGGAACAGGTATCGGGCTTGCGATGGTGCACAAGGCCATGGAGCGGATGGGGGGGCGCGTCTGGGCAGAAAGCGAACTGGGTGGTGGGGCAGTCTTTTTTCTGAAATTACCTCTATTTGGCACCGCTATAGCAGCGAACCCCGCGATTTCCGGGTCCAGTTAGCAACAGCTATCGATGAATACTACGTTGCCAATCTTGCTCATTGAAGACAATCCAATGGATGTGGACCTGACCCGGCGCGCGTTTATCCGGCATAATCTGGCCAATCCGCTTGAAGTAATGCGTGACGGTCAGGAAGCAGTTGATTTCCTGGCAAGCTGGAGGGCAGGAGATCCAGTGCCGTCAGTGATATTGCTCGACCTGAAACTCCCGAAAATTTGCGGACTGGAAGTCCTCAAAGCCATTCGGGGGCACCCCGATATCGGAACTGTCCCTATCGTTGTTCTTACATCTTCGGCTGAGGATGAGGATATCCGTAAAGCCTATTTGCTTGGCGCAAATTCCTACATCGTGAAGCCGGTGGATTTTGAAAAATTCATCGATGTGGCGCGGCAGATCGAACTTTATTGGACAGTTCTCAATATGCATAGTTTCTCAAAGCCGGCATAATGAAAATCCTCTATTTAGAGGATAATGCGCTGGACGCCGATCTGGTGCGACTGGCACTGAAGAAACGCGCGCCGGATATTCAACTGGACGTGGTCGGGACATTGACCGAGGCGTTGGCACGGATCGAACGGTTCCATGCAACTTATGGAACCAATCTGGAAACCCCGGCGATCACGGAAGTGGAGGAAGATGTTTCACCTCGCTACGATCTGGTTCTGACGGATCTCGACCTTCCCGATGGCTGTGGCAGAACGTTGCTGGCACGGGTTCGCAGCCAGCATTTGCCGCTTCCCGTCGTCGTGCTTACCGGTTCTTGCAACGAAGAATTAGTAATCGAATTGCTCCGGACCGGTGCGGATGATTATGTCATAAAACGTGACGGCTTCGTTGAAACGCTGGCTCTTGTGCTACGCGCTGCCTTCGACAAGTATCACACGGAAAC
>JBDTHR010000202.1:0-13790 GCA_039936855.1 Nitrosospira sp.
AAGCGGTTGCGTGAACCACCGGGAGAAAAGAGGTGCAGAAGCGCGCGACTCGGCAGTAGGATTCGAGGTTGCATAGGGTTAGAAGTGATTTGCGGCGTAGCCAGATTCATGCGTTGGCATGAACGAATCCTTGAACGCTGCTGCCATGAAATTTTACAGGAGAATATCCTGACCGTTATACATGTGCTAGCTCGTGTCCCGCGTAATTTGCGGTGGTGATGGCTCCAAGGATCCTAGTTGACGTGGAGACCCTGTGCTTTTCTTGCCAGCAATGGATAATGCTTTCTGCTTCAGCTCTTTTTCTACCAGAGCGCGCATGGCGATCATGGCAACCATGAGGTAATATGGCACATCAAAATAGAGCAGACTAAGGAATGTTCCACCGACGGCGAAGCCGATAAGTGATACCTGAATCATGGTTGCCAGATCTGAGGCCCACTTGTATCCCTCAAGCTTTTTCGTATTTCGGATGATCCACGAACCCGTCCGCCAGGTATATAGACCCAGCAGCAGGTATAACCCCAAGCCGACAAAACCATGCTCACCGAGTGCCTGAAAATAAATACTGTGGGCAGCATGCAGATCCAACGGATCAGGCGCATAAGTCCAGAATAATTCGGGCGTGATAATCTCAAAACCGCCGCCGGTAAATGGGTGATCCTTGGCCAGATTGTAGGCCATCCACCATGCATTGAAACGACCCTGAACAGATTCATCCACCTCGTAATCATTGATGGAATTCATCCTTTCCGTCCACTGTTCAGGCATAAATGCGATCGCCGGCGGAATAGCAACCAGTAACAGCATCCCGATACGAACTTTGTGCTGACCTTTAAGCCAAAGAAACGCGCCCATTGCCGCAATCGCCAGTAAAGCACCACGTGAATAAGAGCCAAGTGCCGCAAGCGCGCAAAGTATCATGGAGACTGTCAGGCTATGGCGCACCCACGCCTTGTGGGTGGCGCCCTGCAGGTAGTGCATCAGAGGAATAGTCATGATAAGCGCCAGGGCGATCTCGTTATTTCCCCCAATGAAAGTGCCTTCTGGCCCCAGGACCGTATCCACTCCTCCGCCTATTATCGTAAAAATACCCCCCTTGACTCCATAATATCCGAGCGAGATCACTATTATCCAGATGAGCGACCGGATATGATTCTCTGTCCTGATCAGCATGAGGACTACAAAAGTCATCAACATGATCTTCATCACCTTGCTCCACTGGTCATACACCAGCTCGGGATTAATAGAAAATACCGTACTCACATTCATCCAGAACACGAAGAAGATGAAAATCCAGGTCAACGGCGTTATCGGAAGGTTTTTTGGCTCCTTGGTAACCAGAAGCGTTATTAATGTGACGCCTCCAATGATAGCGGCGAAAGGAAAGGTGGTCGCAAATCCCCACCCCTGAGTATGGGGATTCATGACACTGATCCATACCCACATCAACGCCCCCCTATGCGGATTTTTGAAGATAGAGGGCAGAAAACCGAAAACGATCAGAGTAACGAGAATGTCTCTCATGTTTGCATGACAAGACTTTGAATTGTTCGCATCTCTTTAGGAGATAAAGAAAAGAAGGAGCTGCTCGTAAGGGTCGATAACGCCATGATGGCCGGATCCTGTAACATTCGACCGCGTCCGCTAATCGTCAATCAGCGGTGCCGATAACGGTTCTGTTTCACCCGTCTTGAAATTTGTTTCTGTCGTCGCCGCTCAGGTTTTCCCTGAAGATATTGCGCTGCTGCAAGTATTCGATTACCTGCGAGACACACTCTTCGAGCGGCAGTTTACCCGTTTTAACCGCGAGTTCCGGATTGAGCGGGGCCTCGTACGGCGATGAAATCCCTGTAAATTCCTTCACCTCACCCGTTCGCGCGCGCTTGTAGAGGCCTTTCACATCACGCTGCTCACACACATCCAGGCTGGCTTCACAAAAAATTTCGATGAAATCACCATGCGGAAAAATACTGCGCGCCCGTTGACGGTCGGCCTGAAACGGTGAAATGAAGGCGGTCATTGCGATCACGCCGGATTCGACCAGCAGTTTCGCCGCCTCGCCTATACGGCGAATGTTTTCGGATCGATCCTGTACCGAAAAACCGAGATCCGAACATAAACCCTGGCGCACGTTGTCGCCATCCAGGACAAAAGTGCGACAACTCAACTGGTAAAGCTTGTCCTCCACCGCATGAGCCAACGTGGATTTACCCGAACCGGAAAGGCCGGTGAACCACAACACTGCCGAATGGTGCACATTCAGCCGCTCTCGGTGAGCACGGGTTATCGTGGCGCTATGCCACACTGTATTGTTATTCATTTCACCAACCTGGAATTTTCCGTTTCCGGCCTCCCGAATTATAGCTGCACTCATTCAGATTAACGGCTCCGGGATCGCAATCTTTGATTTATTCAATCCGAGCGGTTCGCCCCTGGATTTAAAATGATGAGAGAAGCGTGACCACTGATCGGTGCTTTCTTCCCAATTCTGCTGCAACAGAACGTTGATATCGGATAGGGAACTACGGGACGCGGAAGCTTCTCACCATGAAAGTTTCTGAAGATTATTTGTGCTTCTGACGACGCTCAGGGGGCTCATCGCTCTATTCTCAAACTGAACGCAAGACGTGAAGTCCACCATCAGGAATCAGAAATAATTATCGCAGCAAGCTGCTGCTCACACAATGCGATTCTGACGCTTTCTCGTTTTTTGATAAGTCCTCTTTGACAAATCCTTGAACCCCTCTTTAGTGCGACGATCGCCAGATAGACTACAATGCTTAAACCTGAATCCATTCGTTGACCGCTCATTTAACAGCATATTTGTTAAGCGTGATAACCAAAAAAGAAAGGATTTTGTTGCGCGCCGTGAACTGTTCTTTTTTGGAGAGCTCGCTATGAGACGGATTCATATTAAACAGTTTCAACCTGCCTGCCGTTATGTGCATGGGGCGCGATACGAGTGAAAAGCCGTGTGAACAAACGGCAAGCGGGTATGAGTAGAGGATTTGAGTGAAAAAGAACAACGCATTGATCATTTTAGGCATGCACCGCAGCGGCACTTCGCTGCTGACAGGGCTGCTGAGTCAGGTTGGCGTCAAAATGGGGAAGCGCCTGTATGCGCCCCAGAAGGGCGTTAACGAAAAAGGCTTCTGGGAACACGAAGATATTGTCGATACACATGATGAATTACTGCTGAGCCTGGGCTCGCAGTGGGATGATTTGTTGCCTTTGCGCGACAGATGGTGGGAGGATAAAGCAATTCAGCCATTTTTTGCCCGGTTGGATAAGCTGGTGAGGCGGGATTTTTCAGAAGCTTATGTCTGGGCATTGAAGGATCCGCGGATGTGCCGGCTTCTGCCTTTATGGATTCCGCTCCTTGAAGCGCGGCAGGCTAAACCAACTTTTATCTGCATGAACAGAAATCCGGTCGAGGTGGTTGCATCGTTGCAGAAACGCGATGGGTTTTCCAAGGAAAAAGCATTGGTTTTGTGGTTGAGTCATTCGCTATCCGCCGAGTTTCATTCGAGAGGACTGCCGAGAATTTTCGTCGATTTTGATGAGGTCGTAAAAAACCCTGTCGAGGTATTGTCAAGAATAGAGAGAGAGGCAAATCTCGTCTTTCCGATACCCGTAAGAGAAGCAAAAGAAAATATTAATGGCTTCGTCTCCCCTGGTCTGCGTCACCATAAGACCGATGCAGCGCCAAAACATGCGTATGAAGGATTATCATTGATGGGGCACGAGTTGCACCGTATCTTCACCGAAATGACCGTGGAAAATCATGGCCATTACGAGTTGATAGATAATATCGCGGCGGATTTCACGGTTTACCAGAAAAAATGGAATGTCGAATTACTTGAGCAGATCCGTAACCTCAATCAGGAACGTGCGGACTACAGAATCAAGTTTTTCCGGATTTATACCTCCTGGAGCTGGTTGCTCGTCAAGCCTTTCTGGCTGATAGAGAAAGTATTGCGCAAGTATTGAAAATCATGGAGCAGACTGCGACCGTCATTATCCTTATCCTTACAATAGGTCCGACAGTTATGGCCTTTATCCCATCATTATCAGGTGCTGCCCATTTAGCGGAATCTCATCCTGAAACAACACCACGGTGTTGTTACTCCCCGCACTCACTGCTTCGGTCGCCACCCCAGTAAACCCGCAGGAACATATGCAAGTGTTTTCAAGTTAACCGGGTGCTTCAACCAAGCCTGCAATAAAGAATGATTAGCCGTCTTCAGGTTGCCCGATGCGATGTGCCAAAGGCCAAACTCCATCTGGTAGCGGGCGATATTCCGCGTGAATCGGCGTTTGGTAATGCAACGGCCGTCGCGACTGCATAAGCCCCATTTTGCGGCTGCATCGCGTAACAATTCGGTTCGGTAGTCGATATTCCTTGCCATGCGGTTTCCCTGTCTCGGGTGTTGGCGATACAGCGTTAACGGTCTATTCAGCTTGACAACCTGGTACTCCCTGCAAATGCGCAACCACAGATCCCAATCCTCGCTGTAGGGAAGAGACTCGTCGTAGGCCCCGCACTTATCGAATACTTCTGCGCGTATTAGCGCCGCGCTGGTCAATATCCAGCAATCCAGCAAAAGCAGATGATATATCCAGCCCGAATATTCCTCATCGATGCCGACCGGAAATGATGCCGGTTCAAAACCGGCGGGATCGGGAAATACGCCGTTTTGATCGGGGTGCCACCAGATAAAGTAGCTGTAGACCAACCCGATCTCTGGATGCGCTTCCATTTGCTCCACCTGAAGTGCAAGCTTATCGGGAAACCAGTAGTCATCGTGATCCATCAGGCAAATATATCGGCCTGATGCCTCCCGGATTCCATAATTACGCGCGGCACATACGCCCGAGTTGGTTTGCGCCAAGAGCCGAACAGACGAGCCATGGGAGGCGACGATTTCGCACGTGCGATCCGTGGATCCATCGTCGACCACGATCAATTCCAGGTTGCCAAACGTCTGGCTGAGCACGCTTTGGAGCGTCTCCGCGATGTAAGCCTCGCAATTATAGGTGGGAATAATGACGGAAACGACTGGCTTCAATGCTGCCATGCTAGAAGTAAACTCCTATAAACGCGATATCTGTAAAAAAAGAGGGTCAGAAAACTTGATTTTAATCGGGAATTCCATTTTTATGCATTAAAGTCGAAGCGACAGGATTCCATTTATATACACTTTTCTTCTTTTTTATGCAGGAAGCTGATACATTTCCATGAGATGAAATTATCGTCTACTTGCAACTATCTCATGAATTCAACTTCCTCTCTTGAGAAGAAGAAGCAAAAACGCCCTGCATTTCAAGGAAAATGGAAAATGATGCATCAGAATACGCGCGATCTTCCGTAAATAGAATGATAGCGAACTGATTGGCACGGATAGCGGTTGCAAACCAACCTCCGCGGCATTCCTTCCAGAAGAGGCATAGGTGCATCTAAAGCATAGTGTTGAGGCTGCGAGACGCTTGTTGGCAAGTAAGCGCTTCAGGCAACACAGATCTCAACGTGACAATAAAACGTATTTAGGTAACAACGATAAATGGTAGACACCATGCTGCACGTTGGGGTTTATCAAGGTCCCGACATTCCCCAAAGCTTCAAGGTTTATGCCGAGAATGTACAGAGATATCTGCTTGAGCAAGGCGTGTCAGCCATCCCTTTTGCAGATAGGAGATCACTGCCTGAATCAGTGGATGTGCTTTGGGATATCCGGTCTGGCGGTGGGAATCCTCCTCCTGATTTTCTTCTGGGAAAGCATCTTCCTCCTTTGGTCGTGACTGTGCATGGTTTCGCCCCTGTGGCGCTGAACGGCTGGGAATATTTCCGCACGCTGAAAGGGTCGGTTATGTCAAATAGTTATGCAAGGCGGAAGCGCGCTTTGTGGCAAGACGCCAGTGCCGGGGTAGCGGGTATTATCGCGGTTTCAGCCTTTGTGAAAGAGGAAGCGATTCAATTCACCAATGTTTCAGTGGAAAAAATTTACGTCTGTCATCACGGGGTGGACAAGGAAATTTTCACGCCTCAGCCGGAAGTAGTGCCTGAAGACTATTTTCTCCATATTTCCAATGGCGAACCACGAAAAAATATCCATAGAATTGTGGGAGCATTTCGCAGGCTCAGAAGAAGCCATAATGCTCAGCTTGTGTTAAAGCTCCCTGAACATATTGCGTCGCAATATGAAGGAATCGATGGGGTACGTGTAATCACGGGTTTTCTGAAGGCCGACGAATTAGCCGATCTTTATCGTCGTGCACTCGCTTTCATCTTTCCGTCATTATATGAGGGTTTCGGTATACCCATCATCGAGGCGATGGCATGTGGCTGCCCCGTTATCACCTCAGATACTTCAGCATGCCCCGAAGTCGCCGGAGAAGCGGGCCTGACTGTTGACCCACGGGATGAAAACGCGCTGCTGGACGCAATGCTGGCGTTCTGTCCTGACATGAAAAACAGACCTGAGCTGGTAGCGTCAGGTTTGCGCCGGACCGCAGATTTTTCCTGGTCAAAAAGCGCGCAATGCCATGCGGACGTTTTACGCAAGACAGCACAGATGGGTCGCCGGATCAATGAATCATGATGAATCGGTCCGCTGCTATTTTTTCCACAATGGCGTTCCAGAGGTCTGATAAGCAATGTTGAGGATATGCGCTCGCTTGTTACAAACCATGGTGCGCAGCGCACTAAAGGTAGCCGTTTTAAAGGCTTGGGCCTGGCGATTGATATTAAAACTCAGGTACCACTTCGCGCGGATTACCCCGCCTCTGGAGTTGGAAACGACTTTTGACGACAATATACGAATTATTACTTCGCTTTCCGACCATATCGAGTCTCAAGTATTCTGGCAGGGTTTTCAGGAGGCCGATGAAGGCGTGATTGTGCTTCTTAAACGTCAATTGCCCGTGGATGGTGTTTTCATAGACATAGGCGCAAATATCGGTACATTTACACTCGTGGCGGCACGTCGCGCGTTACTCGGACACGTGCATGCTTTTGAACCGAGTGCACATCATTTTGCGCGACTGGCACGTAATGTCGAACTGAATCATTTTGAAAACGTCGTTCTCAACCAGAAAGGGCTATATGATCAGCCAGGCGAAGCTATTCTTTTCTTGCCATCTCAAGCGGGAGAGATGAATAACAGCGGCGCCGCGAGCTTGTATACATGCGGGACCGGGGAAACGGAGCAAGTTTCGGAGGCGGTGTCCCTGGTTTGTCTGGACGACTATATCCGGGATCGAGGTATCGAACGCGTAGATATTATCAAAATTGACATTGAGGGCGCTGAAATAAAAGCGCTGGAGGGTGCTCGAGAAACAATCATGCAATTCCGCCCACTTATTTTCATGGAGCTCGACCTGGAAAATCTGGCACGCGCCGGCCGATCGGCAGATGAAGTGCTCGAGCTCTGGAAATCTCTGGATTATGATATTTTCATAATTCGCGTGACGGGAAAAACCATACCGATCAGTAACTCGAAAGAACTCGGACCTCATCAGAATCTGGAATGCCGCCCTCGATAGAAGTTGTATAGTTATGTAGCCCAGCAGGTGTCAGTTTGCTGTACTGCTTTTTAATCGACAGGGGAACCCGTTAGAAATATGCTAACCAAACTAAAAAAAATCGCACATGACCTGACGATCTCCCTGGAAGATCTCACGGTTACGGCGAACCGGAACTACCAACTTTCAATACACGCCGAAATAGATCGCTTGCGAGAAAATGTACGCTACAAAATACCCAAAGGCCTTACATCTTTCGGGGGAAAAATATATTCGCAAAATGATGAAGACGGGATCATAAGGGAAATTTTCACGCGAGTCGGCACAACCAACAGGGTATTCGTGGAATTCGGGATTGGGAATGGCCTTGAAAATAATACGCTGGCTCTTCTTTTCGACGATTGGCGAGGTTTATGGATAGACGCATCCTCCAACTCCATCGCGAGTATACGCAGGCATTTCGCAGAAATCATTCAACGGGGAAAGCTGTCAGTTATCGAGTCTTTTATTACGAGCGCGAATATTAACGACTTGATCTCCGCGAACGTCGAGTGCGGAGAGATCGATCTTCTTTCGGTAGACATCGATGGGAACGATTATCATGTACTTAAGGCTATATCGTGCATCAACCCACGTGTGATCGTAATAGAATATAACGCCAAGTTTGCGCCACCTGTTCTGTTTTGCATGGATTATGCGGAAACGCACACGTGGAAAGGAGATGACTGTTTTGGAGTTTCACTGAAATTTCTAGAAATCAACCTGGATAAAATGGGATATAGCCTCGTCGGCTGTAATTTATCCGGGGCAAATGCATTTTTTGTTAGAAAGGAACTTGTCGCCGACAAGTTCCTGGCGCCTTTTACTGCGGAAAATCATTACGAACCGGCGCGATATTACTTATCCGGATACGCTTCAGGGCATCGCCCCACTTATCAAACGCTGGCAAGATCGCTAACGATGCGATCCGCTTGATCTCCGGTGTTCCACACCTTTTTCATCGTCGACGAAACACCTTTTTAGTGGTGATTAAGCGTTCTCCTTACTTCCATCACCTCACAAAACCGAAGAAGCAGGAACGGCGGAAATACAGCAAAGGAAGATTTAGCGTATGCCGACAACGATCGGGTTAAAGATGTCGAGCTCTACAGTGAAGCCAGAATCTTACTGGCGAGGATGGCTCGGCGTATAGCGAATTTGACCACTCATTATATATTGTAGGATTTCCCCTTGTAGCTGCTTGGAAAATAAATGAATTTTACTAAAGATATTCCCGAATCTTATGCCAGTGTCGTTATAGTAAAATCAGCTTTATTCTGGCTGATGAGCGTCTTGGCGTGCATGACCGTATTGACTCATTTTGCACAAGTCTTCGGCATCGATTTCAAAATTTATGCGTATGCAAGCTTAGTTTTCCTTGTCGTCATGTCTTTCTTGACAAGGTACTTTTTTTGGGAAAATTACCGACACGTTACCCGGAATGATTGGACGACACTATTGTTTCTGATCGTTGTAAGCCTTGGCAGCGCTCTTATCGCAAGCTTCTTTAATACGGGCGCCACCAAAATCAGCTCGGATCTTTTTTATTATGTTCCGAACGCGGTCTATCATCTTCAAAACCCCGATTCACCAATGGATTTTGTGATCCACTACATAGAGACTGGTGGCGAGCCTTTTTTATCATATCTTGGTGCAACCTCTCTGCCTTTCGAATATGCTCAGGCTGTCATCTCATATTTTTTTGAGATTCCGTACTTATCGACTTTTTTTCTCTTTTCTCCAGCTTTACTCGGTTGTGTACTCCCAATCGCACTTTTTTATCTGGTTTGCCAATTTACCGATCCAAAATCTGCAGTCGTTGGTGCCGTGCTCGCAATCGCCGTCATACTGCTTCTGGGAGAAACACCCAGAACTCCCGGCACATGGTCACTCCCGCATGTTTATATTGGAAAAGTCTTTTTCATGTCGATAGGAATACCCCTGTTTGCGGCGGCAACTATTAATTTCTTTCGAACGTCGTCCCGCTCCGACTGGACGCTCTTATTCGTCGTGACCACGGCAATGGCGGGTTCGACAACTTCCACCATGGCGATCTTGCCGACCTTGGCGGTCGTGCTTGTCGTGGCTTGTGCGGCGGTAAGCGACGATCATAAAATATTCATAAAAAATTTTTGGGGCTATATATTAAGTTCGAGCTATCTGATCGTACTTATCCTCGCTACTTTGACTTTCGTTAATATTCAGTCCGTCAGCGCGAGCAGTCCTGTCAATGAAGATTTTCCCGTTACGTTCTTGGGACATGCGGGTTTTTTCTTTGAAAAATCGGGACCTGCGACCCCCATTGCTTTAATCGGCTCGACCATGTCGGCCTTGCTGCTGACTTCGGGCATAGTAAGGAAATTTATATTGGCATGGATTGCCGCCTCCATTGTGTTGTTTCTCAACCCGATCGTCGCCCCATTCGTAATCAAGTACCTGACTACCCCTAATATCTACTGGCGCCTGTTCTATATCTACCCGTTTCCACTTTTGTTGGGCATAACCGGCGCAAAGCTGTTCGAGTATACGAGCCAACTTTCCAAACCTGTTCGATCCGGCTTAATTACAGGCATGATTTTGATGCTTTTCATTTCGCACTTTGTCCCATTTACTACATCGGTTTTATACTTAAGAACGGAATTTGGCTGGCCGCGCTACAAGATGCCTCCGGAAGTTGAAAAACAGGCAGTGTCACTGATTGCGACTACACCCCCCGGGCCTATGCTCGCACCTCTGCCACTGGGCGGGGTAATAGCAATGCTGAGTTCGAAGTATCCGCAGATGCGCATCTTTAACGAAGCGGAAAGATTATGGTTTGGAGAACGTGGAATGGGTGACGAGATAGACCGCCGAATCTGCGCATCCGGCTTCTTGACCGGTGACGAACCTGGTTGTTTTCCCGCGTTTCAGGCCCTGCTGGGATACACCAATCTTCGGTCGGTCGTTATCGTTAAATCTGTTACTCTCGATCCCGACGTTGCGAGCGCCTTGAACGAAAATGGCTTTACCAACCATAGAACGGTTGATAATCTACTGGTCTACTGGAAGTAACGAACCGCTGTGCCGCTGATCTTCAGTATCGCCGCCTATTTTCTACGCGAGAGAATTTTCGCTGCGCCTTCCCAAGAATAGTCTTATTGCGTCGTTGAGCAATCTCCCAAAGAAAATTCGTAGCGTCAGAAAATAAATCAGTGCGCCCAAACCGACGTCTATAAATAGCCCGACGAGACTCACATGACTTCCAAACGCGGCTTTTACACCTAGCAGGCAAATCGCCATGACAACGGAGGAAATGATGGCAGGGCGGTAGCTTTCTGCTATCGTTTTGAACGAAGTACCCAGAATAGCCTTGCTCATATTGATAGTGGAAAAAGCGACGATTAGTTCGGTCGCCATGATGGCCGCCACCAAGCCGATTACGCCATAATGCGCGCCGATCGATATCAAGGGCAACGAGATAAGTAACGCGATGATCGCGGACTTTAATGAAAGGTCGGGACGTCCCATGCTGGCCAAAATCGGCCGCAAAAGAGCTGTTGTCATTCTAAATGGCATCACAAGCGACAGTAGCGCAAGCGGCAGAGCAACTGCCGACCATTTGGCGCCCAGCACTGTGTCCACAAATCCTTGTGAGACACAGGCAAGCCCTATCATGATAGGAAACAAGCCGAGCGATACGATACCGAAAGATCTTCCCAGATAGTATCCCGCTACTTCCCTCTGTTCCTGAAATTTGGAAAATGCCGGAAAAATAATGGGGTTAATCACCGGCATAATCTTGGCGAGTGGCAGCAGGGCAAACTGAAAAGTGACCGCAAAAATACCCAACAGTTCAGCACCCAGGATAGGGCCCGCAATCAGGGTGGCGAGTTTGTCGGTAACAAGAACGGCTGCGCCCCCTAAAGATAGTGTGCCACCGAAGACCATCATCGAGCGTACGGCTGAAAAGCTCAAGGACGGAACCATGATCCATGGCTGCAGGATCATCAATATGACAGCTAAAAGAATACGGTTTATCAGCATGCCTGCTACCAAGGCCCATATTCCGGCACCCAAAATGGCGAGCACCAGTGTCGCGATTGCGGCGCTGGTGCTCGCGATAAATTCGGCGAGCGCCCTCAATTTGAATTTGAGGTTGCGATCCAGGAGTGCATTCGGAATCACCCTGAAAGGCACGAGGAGAAAAACAAAGGCCAGCACTTTTGTCAATAACTCAAGGCGTGGTTCATCGAAGTAAACTGCTATCAGTGCACCACCGAAAAAATAGACGAAAAAAAGCAGTCCGTTGATTAATAAAAGCCAACCAAAGACGCTGCGTAATTCTTCCTGCTGGATACTTTTTGACCGGACCAAAGCAAGATCAAGACCAAATGTACTTAACAGCGCGAGCAATTCCAGGGGTGCTTCCAGCATGGCGTTGAGTCCATAATCCTCAGGGGTGATAAAGCGCACCACGATGATAGTGCTGACCCAACTGATGACCTGCCCGAACAACCGAAGTATCACCGCCCAGCGAGCGCCGGACAGAACCTTGCCGATTATTTCCGTGTGATTTTGTGACTTATCCATGAGGCCTGTATTTCGTCGCAGGGCGAGCTCAAGCCCGATCAATGTTATTTGGGCACCGTCACGCGAACTGTATCCGAGTCATCCTGTTCAGATTTTGAAGGACTCGGCATATTTTCATGAAGATCATTTCTTCCTCAATCAGGCACTTGTGACTTTACTCACGACATAGCGAAATTTCCCCGATTTTTCCGGCGGAATTTCTGCCATTTTCTCAATCACGATATTAACCGCCTGACCCAACCTGGCCTTGAAACCCCGCTCGATTTTTGCCGTTTCTGCAGAGCTGAGTCGTGTTTCTGTAACTACCCATACGCGAGTAAGATCCAGATTTTCTTGTATGATTTTGAAGTTTCTTACCTGCGGCATGTCACGCATGATATAGATCAGTGCCAGTCCATGGATGACAGTGCCATCCTGGGCGACCAGAAAATCGGTACTGCGACCCTGGATTTCCTTGAGAACGGGAAGCCCTCGCCCGCAAACGCAGGGTTTGCTATCCAACACGCCTATATCACCCGTACGGTAGCGAATAAATGGAAAATCTTTCGTGGCAAGATGGGTCACGATGATTTCCCCGGCTTCGCCATCCGGTAACGGCGCGCCCTGATGATCCACAATCTCGACGATAATATCCTCGGCGGTGACATGCATACCCCCCTGCGGACACTCGTGCGCAATAAAACCCGCGTCACGACCACCGTAGCCATTAGCGATCTGACAAGCGAAGGTCTTGCTGATCTGCTGGCGCTGCTCGTCATAAAGGCGTTCGGAAGTGACAAAGGCGACCCGGATGCCGAGATCGTCCATGTGCCACCCGTTTGCCTCGGCATGACGAGCAATATGAGACAACGCGGAGGGATAACCAAACAGCATTTTTGGACGCATGGCGCGTATCTCCCCCAGAAACCGGTCGAGCTTTTGCTCAGACATTTCAAATGCTGGAAGCAGCCTGGTCCTGAACAAGCGATCGCGAATCGCGCGGGCGCCATCCTGGGCACCCAGTTCGATGGGTGAGCCCCATACGACTATCTCCCGGTCGCCAATATCCACGTCCCACCAGCGTGTAGCGCGCCATTTTGCAGCGACGTCGTGCGTAACACGCTCCTTGCCAATATAGAAGATCAACGGTTCGCCGCTGGAACCACCTGTGTTAAAGCGATGGAGACTTTTGGCGTTTTCTGATTTTAGTGCTTCCGTATTGGTACGGATTCCAGGTTTATCCAGGAGAGGCAAGCGTGCGAGATCGGCAAGAGAGTGTACATCTTCCACCCTGAAACCAATCTTTCCGAATAAATTGCGATAATAAGGTACGTGGATCTGCGCATGGGTGAGCAATAGAGACAATCTTGACAGTTGAAGTTCCTCGAGACGATTCCTGTTCCACCACTGAGAAACCTCTAATTCCTTGCGCACCGAAACGCTATGATGATTTTTTAAATACTCGTGAAGTGGAAAAAGGATACCCGATACGAGCGACGTATAGAGCTCCTTCTTTTCCAATGAAACAGCCTTCACTTTATACTTGCCATGGAGCGGTCGGCTTTTGCCAGAACCTCGCCGTAAATGCCGAGCAAACGATCGCGTACGTTTGGCCACGCATACTGCTGGACGGACTCAATTCCTGCTTTCCTCATCTGCTTCGCCCTGGCAGGATCATTGAG
>JBDTHR010000203.1:0-14490 GCA_039936855.1 Nitrosospira sp.
AATGAAGTGTTCGTGCCACTGCTGCAAAAGCAGTTTACCGAAATCGTCGACTTCTATCTTCCGCCGGAAGGCTGTTCCTATCGGATGGCGGTGGTGAGCATGAAGAAGCAGTATGCGGGCCACGCCAAACGGGTTATGTTCGGCGTGTGGAGTTTTCTGCGGCAATTCATGTATACCAAATTCATCATTGTCACTGACGACGACGTCAATATCCGCGACTGGAAGGAAGTCATCTGGGCCATTACCACGCGCGTTGACCCCGCGCGCGATACCCTGATCGTGGAAAATACGCCGATAGATTACCTCGACTTCGCCAGCCCGGTATCGGGCCTGGGCGGAAAGATGGGACTGGATGCGACCAACAAATGGCCTGGGGAGACGAATCGCGAATGGGGCACGCCAATTGTGATGGATGTTGCGGTAAAGGAGCGGGTGGACAGAATCTGGAAAGATCTGGGGTTTTAGACATGTAGTCGCAGCTTTCGCGAGTTGACCCAATCCGGGCTTGCATGCGATCTGTTATTAGACGCTACAATACGTAAATATCGCTACTTTTCCTTACCTCATGCTTCTTGATGGCCGCCATCCCAGCTGAAGCTTGTAAATCTTTACTTATCGGAAATAATGGATCGCGCAAATACTGACGACGTGGCCGGTGTTGAAGAATGTAGTCCATCCGTTGCGCTTCGTCCGGATTTCGGAGTAATCGCGGCATGGGTAAAGCCGGGTACGAGAGTACTCGATCTCGGCTGCGGTGACGGTTCGCTCATGTGTTTCTTGCGTGATACGCGTGACGTCCGGGGCTACGGCGTAGAAATTGACGACGCTAATGTTCTGGCATGTTTCAATAATGGGGTGAACGTAATTCAAAGCGATCTGGAGTCGGGCCTGCAAAGTTTCGAATCGGATTCATTCGATTATGTAGTGCTCTCCCAAACACTGCAGGCGGTCAAAAATACCGAGCGAATCGTGAAGGAAATGCTAAGGGTGAGTAAAGAGGGTATTGTTTCATTTCCGAATTTCGGCTATTGGAAAAATCGCCTGCAGGTTTTAGCGGGTCATATGCCGGTTTCGGAAGCACTGCCCTATCAATGGTTCGACACGCCCAACATTCATAATTGCACACTTGGCGATTTTGAAGAATTTTGCAGCCAGCATGGCGCCCGCATTCTCGAACGCCGGGTGCTGAATGGCAATCATCAGAACACATTTCTGCCTAATTTGCTGGGAATGCTGGCGTTTTATCGGTTTGAACAGCAGAAGTAAGCGCAAAGTTTCCTTAGTTGCGATGCATTGCGGAATCCGCAGTGTCAAATTTCGCCTGCCCGGCCAGCCACACCAGAACCAGCACAGGGAGACCCAGCAACGCTGTGCCGGTAAAGAAACTGGCATAACCGTAAGCATCGACAAAGTCGCCGCTGAACCCGGCGATAAATTTTGGCAACAACAGCATCACTGAGCTGAACAGGGCATATTGCGTGGCGGAGTAGGCGGAGTTGGTCAGGCCGGAAAGATAGGCGATAAAAGCGGAAGAGGCAATGCCGGCTGAAAGATTATCGGCGGAAATGGTGAATATGAGCCCGGTGACATCGTGCCCGCGCCCTGTGAGCCAGACAAACAGAAGATTGGTCGCCGCCGACAATACTGCCCCGAGAAAAAGCGTGCGCATAATACCAATTTTCGCGATGAATACGCCGCCGATGGCCGCGCCGGCGATCGTCATGACTACTCCATAGACCTTGGAGACTGTTGCCACCTCATCCTTGGAATATCCCATGTCGACATAGAACGGGTTGCTCATCACGCCCATCACCACATCCGAGATACGGTAGAGCGCGATTAAAGCCAGAATCAGCAATGCCTGTCCGCCATGGCGGACAATAAAGTCCCTGAAGGGCGCGACCATTGCCCCGTATAGCCAGGCCAGCAGTAGCGTAAGTCGTGCGTTCAGATTCCAGTGCGCAATAGCAGCCTTGGCGCGGTCTTCATTTTCCGAGATGAGACGGTTAACGGGAACGTCTGGCTCCCGTATTATGAGCGTGGTAATGATCCCGACCACCATAAACGCCGCCATCGCCAGGTAGGCAGTTCGCCAGGGAGCATAGTCATAGGTGGCTTCCGAAGGATCTACTGCCGCCGCTATCCATAAAGCGCCAGCGGAAGCCAGAATCATCGCCATGCGATAACCTGCCTGATAGGTGGCGGCCATGGCGCCTTGAAGCCTTAGCGATACCGCTTCGATTCTATATGCGTCAAGTGCAATATCCTGCGTTGCCGAAGCGAAGGCGACGGCCAAGGCGAAAAAAACCGTATGCGTCAAATTTTCGAGCGGATCGGTGCTCGCGATACCGATCAGCGCGACGACAATACAGATTTGCGATAGCAAAAGCCACGCGCGTCGTCGTCCCAGTAAACGGGTTAATAATGGCAACGGCAGCCGATCCACCAGCGGGGACCAAATCCATTTGAAGCCATAAGCCAATCCGATCCAGCTCAGGTGACCAATAGTGGAGCGATCGATCCCGGCTTCCCGTAACCAGAATGACAAGGTTCCCAGTACCAGCAACAACGGCAACCCGGCAGAGAAGCCCAATGACAGCATTCCCAACACGCGTGGGTGGGCGTAAATACGAAAAGCGTGCAGCCAGCCAGACAAGACAGCGGGCATTAGTTCGAATCCGGCATTCGAGGCAGCGCATGCGATCGATTGATTATCTGATTCGGGATCATAAGTTGTAGTCGTAGTCGATAATGAGCGGTGAGTGATCAGAAAACCGTTCCGTCTTATAAATCGAAACAGCCTGGGCCTTGGCGGCAATTCCCGGGGTCGCAATTTGATAATCGATACGCCAGCCCACATTTTTCGCCCATGCCTGCCCTCGGTTGGACCACCACGTATATTGTTCAGGCTCCGGATTGATTTGACGGAATACATCGACAAATCCAAGCTCGTGAAAAACGTCGGTAAGCCAGGTGCGTTCTTCCGGGAGAAAGCCGGAATTCTTTTGATTGGATCGCCAGTTTTTCAGGTCGATTTCTTTGTGGGCAATATTCCAGTCGCCGCATAAAATGATCTCTCTGCCGCATTCCGCCAATTGTTTGAGCATGAGAAAAAATCGCTCCAGAAAGAAGAATTTTGCGCTCTGCCGATGTTCACCGCTGGAGCCGGAAGGAAGATAGACCGATATCACGCTCACCCGACCAAAATCAAGACGCAGAAAACGCCCTTCCGCGTCGATCTCGGCGATACCCAGGCCTTCGATAACGTTGTCTGGCTTGCGCCGGCTGTATGTGCCTACACCGCTATATCCTTTTTTTTCAGCGCAATGGAAATGGCCGTGATAGCCATCAGGCGATGTTATTTCCCGAGTAATATCAGCGGCCTGTGCTTTCAGCTCTTGCATGCATACGATATCCGCGTTCTGTGTCGGCAACCATTGAAAAAACCCCTTGTTTGCTGCAGAGCGTATGCCGTTGAGGTTAACCGTTATAATTCGCATATCTATCTTCTCGGGTTCGTTATTGCAATGTCCAATTTCCGCCAGGAATTTATTGAATTTGCCATCAGCCGCCAGGTACTTTGTTTCGGCGAATTTAAAACAAAAGCCGGGCGGATGTCGCCCTATTTCTTTAATGCCGGACTGTTTAACGATGGCGACTCTCTGAGAAAGCTGGGCCAATTTTACGTCAAAGCCATTTTTGCTGCCCAGCTTCCGTTTGACATGCTCTTCGGCTCCGCCTACAAAGGCATTCCGCTGGTTAGCGCCATCGCCATCGAACTCGCGGAGCGGGGGTATAACTACCCTTTCTGTTTTAATCGCAAGGAAGTGAAAGACCACGGCGAAGGCGGAAACCTCGTAGGCGCTCCGCTTGACGGACGAGTGCTGATCGTTGACGATGTGATTTCCGCCGGTATTTCAGTACGCGAATCGATGGGTTATATTCTCCGTTCTGGCGCCGTACCCGGTGGACTCATCATATCGCTGGATCGGATGGAGCGCGGCAGCGGGACGCTTTCTGCCATGCAAGAGATGCAACATGAATTCGGCATTAACGGCACAAGCATCATCAACCTGGACAGCATCATCCGTTATCTGCAGAGCAGGGAGGACTTGGCGCACAACCTGCATGCGATGGAGGAATATCGCGCACGATATGGTGTTAATCAATCGGGTGCTGGGTAACTACCCCTTGCAAGGCCAGGTTATGCCGGGTTCAGGCGAGTCGGTACCTCGCTTGGGTAACGGTGGAATCCTATTTACTGCGTTTCCTCTGACGGCAGTGTTGGTAACGTAATTTCTCCTGTGGAGTTGAAGCTTCTTCCGATAGCGAGCCCGGCACCGCCTAACCGCCCATGTAACTCGTATTCCGCTTTTGTACGATCGCCCGTAGCCAAGTCGAATGCGTGACGAATAATTGCGGTCGCGGGCACGGTCACCGGTACGGTAATGACCGTTTCTCCAAAGCGAGAGATGGTGCCGCGCTGACCGCTGACCCCGCTCGCGAAGCTCATGCCTCGTAAATCGAGATCAAGCGCGATTCCGTCATAATCGACCGGTTTGTCGCCATGGTTCTGGATTCTGAGTTGTACCGCGAAGCGAGCTTCCATCCCCTGTCCCTCCAACGGTTCAAGTCCCGCTACAGAGATCCGGAGTGATTCCTGCGGATGCAGTAAAGTGCATCCGCAAAGGAAAAGCAAGAGCGCCGAAATAAGCAGTTTGCAACAATTCATCCGGGCCATCCATTTTTGGAACCAGGATCATAACTCGAATGTTTCATGAACTGTGTATTTCCGTCGATAAAACTCTTAATCGAGAAGTTTGCTTCCTTTTTGCCGCGTTAGGGTATTATCGCTATCGAAGCTGGCTAGACAGTCGCCGCTTGTTTTTCAGTAATGGAAGGCAGGGGGAGGAAAGTCCGGGCTCCATAGAGCGGGATGCCGGTTAACGGCCGGCCGCCGTGAGGCGAGGAAAAGGGCCACAGAGACGAGCGTATTAAGTTACGGTGAAACGCGGTAACCTCCATCCGGAGCAAGACCAAATAGGCAGGCAGTGATGCGGCTCGCTGAGCCTGCGGGTAGGTTGCTTGAGCTTGTGGGTAACCTCAAGCCTAGAGGAATGACTGTCCAAGACAGAACCCGGCTTATCGGCCAGCTTCATTTTCTTTTGTATGATCCACGCCATTAAAAAACAGCGGTTTTCACGCAAGGCTGAGGTGGTGCCGCCAAAGGTAACGCGCGGAGGGTGTTGATTGAATTCCCATTCGACTTACTGAATAATTCTTCTGACATAATTGCGATTTGCTATGGGCACGCGGATATACCGGTACCCAACAATACTGTGTCAAGCAGCCCAAGGTTGAGGTAAACCCAGAACTGGGCGACCTGGATTTGTCCCATGCCACAATTGCGGGCGTGGTGGAATAAAACAGATTGAAGTCTGGTTAACCCATCTTTTCGCGAAACGACCGGGCGTACTCAATTTTCCTATTCCAGGGCGGTTTGTTATACAATCTTTTATTGTTACCAGCGCTGCGCGCGACTAATTTGCGAATTCCAAACCGGAGATATTATGAAGAAAATGTTTGAGTGGGCTGCCGGGTTAGCTTGCGCTACACTCGTAGCACTGGTGGCGCTGCCAGTACACGCCCAGCTTATGCTTGCTCATGAAGGCCATCATTCAGGAGACTGTGCCATCAAATCGGGTGATTTTCCCGTTGCCTTCAGTGCTTATGAAAAACCGAAAGGCGCGTTGCCGCCAACTCATGCGTATTGCGATCATGTCCCAGAAGTTGGCGAGTTGTATTTCACGGTAGATTTGTCGGATCTCGACTCTCGGGAAATACCCATTGCAGTCCGTATGGTTATGGAAGGGCATGGAGAGGGGGGCGGTGAGCATGAGATTATGTCCATACCAGCCAAAGAGTATGCATCTGGAAGCATCACCTTTTCGCTGAATCTGGAGGAACTCGGCCAATATGCCTTGCTACTGGAGACAGAGAAGGGCGGGAAGATGACGACAGCGGTGCGCATTCCGGTACATGTCGGAGGAGGTGGGGGACACGATGGCCATGGCTCGGGCTTTGGGGCGATGGAGATCGTGCTATTACTGGGCGCCGCCGGTGCTGCTGCTTTCTTTTTCTTGCGCCGTCGGACGACGAGCCCCAAAACCTCCTTACTTAAAGGTATCGAGTAGGCAGCCGACTCTGTACTCCATCTAACGATCTCATGGACGCCTTAGAGACCTCGGGTTTCTAAGGTTTTTCTTTGCCGTTTATCGCCAATGAGCGACGTTGTTAATCTAATTGTTTGAGCTTGTTTTGCTGATACTGTACGTACCTCAAGTAAATATAGTAATACGCATGAGATTACCGCAGCAAAAGTAAATGGACGAGCCAGGTCAAATCATTCGGAATACTTGCCCATATTTCACCTCGTGGGAAGGCTGCGTGAGAACAATTCTTTATAGGTAATAAGGTACGCCTGCAGGCAGCTCCGTAAATTATCATTATTTTATTCGTCAGATTCCCGATCGCTGGCGGAACTACCAGGCTCTGCCACAACAGGGCGGAAACCTCCGCAATTGAGAAAGGGAAAGTCCAGGTAACTGCTCAGAATCTACTCGACAATAATTTCGCGCAACTCGGCGAAAGCGCTGCCTACACGATCCATCTGTTCGCTGGTATGAACTGCGCTAACGCTGCAGCGCACCAGTGAGCGACCGTCGGGTGTGGCTGGCGGTAGTACCAAATTAACATAAACGCCATGATCAAGCAGGCCCTTCCACAGGGTCAGGGCCTGTCTCGGCGTGTCGAGTATGATTGCAATAACGGGGCTTGGCTCCGGACCAAGCTGATATCCGAGATCATTGAGCCGCGAATAAAGCTGGTGAACGTTCTTCCATAGTTGTTGGCGTAACTCGACGCCGTCATGCAGTAATTTGAGTGCTGCACGGGTTGATGCGATAGTAGCCGGTGTAGGCGACGCGGTGAATATATAAGGACGGCTGACATAGCGTAACTGATCAAGTTGCGCATGATTGCTCACGCAGTAGCCTCCAATACCGCCGAGGCTTTTACTGAAGGTGCCGGTGATGAAATCAACCTTGTCGATGAGCCCTGTTTCTTCTACCAGACCTTGGCCTGTCTTGCCGAGGACGCCGAGTGAATGTGCCTCGTCCAGAAGAAGCGTGCTGCCGTACGCATCCTTAAGTTTGACGACATCTGCAAGAGGTGCTCGATCACCCAACATGCTGTAAATACCTTCAACAATGATTAGCGTGGAGTGTGTGCGGTCTCCGAGACGCCGGAGACGCTTTTCCAGATCCACCATATCGTTGTGCCTGAACCTGATTATTTCTGCGCCACTTAAGCGGCATCCGTCATAGATGCTTGCATGGGAGTCGCCATCAATTAGAACAACATCATCAACGCCAGCCAAGCCGGAGATCGTAGCCAGGTTAGCCTGGTATCCCGTCGTAAAGACAATACAGGAATGGCAGTGGTAGAAATCGGCGAATTCCCGCTCCAAAGCACGGTGTCCGCTGTAACTACCGTTGGCCATGCGGGAACCCGTAGTGCCCGTGCCCTCGCTATCGATTGCTGAGTGCGCTGCCGCCAGACACTCCGGCGCAAAAGTCAGTCCTAGATAGTTGTTCGTACCCAGGAATAATATGCGGCGATCACCAATTCTCGCCTCGGTCGAAGAATACACTTCTTCTATAGGTGTGCCAAAAACCTCAATACCCTCGGGTAGCAAGGCTTTTCTCGCCGCAGCAACGGCATCAAGCTTATCTAACAAACGCATTATTGTGCGGACTTTATCTGATGGATTAAATTTGCAAGCTCGTGAACAGTCTGCACATCCGCAAGCGCATTGAGCGGAACGGAAATATCAAACTCATCTTCGATTTCCATAACTAGATTCAATAGCTTGACAGAATCGATCGCAAGCTGATGAATGAGATCAGTCTGCGGTGTAATTTGCACGTCAGGCTCACAAAATTGCTTAAGGTGATGGGTAAGTTTCTGCAAAATATCGGTGTAATCGCTCGCCATGGCTGCTCGGTTTGAATTGATCTGTCTGTTAGAAATTATACCGCTTGAGGCAAGGCATCACGCAGTTGGACAGAGGGCCGCCAACCGGGAAGCGCGCGAGTCAGAGGCGTTATATCGCAAACCCAGTTGGGATGCTGTAATTCTCTGACTTTCCCCGGAGTCAGCATTGGGGAATACCGTAACAACCGCGCCGACCATAAATTAATAGTCGCGACTAACCAAACCAGCGATGCCGGAAAGAAAATACAATGTACGGGCCGCTTCCAGATTTCCTGCGCAATTACCGCTACGGATTGGCTACTGTAGCCTCCTGGCGTCCCATCATCAAGTTCATAGACGCCTTGCACGGGATTCCTGGTGGAAAGCCAGCAGATAATAGCCGCCACCAAATCACTAACGTGTAGCAAACCAAAACGCATTCCGCTTTGCCCCACCATCGGCAAGAGGCCACGGCGGGTTGCTCGGAAAAGTGGGCTCATTTCCTTGTCGCCCGGACCGTAGACGGCAGTCGGACGAAAAACCGCATATGGCATACTTTGCGAGTGGTCACTAACCCACTGCTCAGCCATGAGCTTACTGGCCGCGTACCAGGAAAGCTCTGGCTGTCTGGCAGCCAAGGAAGATATGAGAAGGAAACGAGGCGGCGAACTCTGCTCTATCGAGGCACGGACGAGGTTGCCCGTACCATCCACATTAGTGTGGATGAAATCTTCGATAGAGCTACCACGAACCCGCCCCGCGCAATGCACAACGGCAGAAACACCTTCGACGAGGTTCCGCAGCGCCTGGTGGTTATCTAAATCACCTTCAATCCATTGCGTAAATTCGTTGCTGGCCTGCGGACGCCTGGTCAAGGCCTTGACCTTCCATCCTTCCTTGATCAGGGAATGTACCAGGACACGACCAATAAAACCGGTGGCACCGGTAACGGCCACCCAGGACCCTGACATACGCGGGTTATTTTTCCCCGGACTCAGCGGATAACTGGTCAGTCAGCTGTGTCCGCTGTATAAAACCCTGGCGTGCGGCAAAACGCGATAGCTTGCCTGAGGAAGTGCGAGGTAAAGTATGCGGCGAAACCAATTCAACCAGGCAATTAACGCCAAACCCCATATACACGAGACGCTGCAACCGACTGGTGAGAGATTGCCGATCCGCTACTGAGGTCAGGCGGCATTCTATGACTAAAACGATAGTGGTAATATCATTAGAATCAGTTATACCAAAAGCAGACGCTTCCCGTGCCCTCACCTCAGGCTGAAGCTCGGCAAGTTCCTCTATGTCTTGGGCACGGATATTGCGCCCGTTAACGATGATTACATCTGTACGACGGCCAGTGACATAAAGATCACCCTCAAACAGGAAACCAAGATCACCTGTATCCAGCCAGTTTCCACGCTGCAGCGTTTTTTCAGTATCTTCAGGATTGTTGAAGTAGCCAGTCATGATGCTGCTGCCCTGTACCAGTACGCTGCCCACTTTCAAATCAGACAATGCATGCCCGCCATCATCCACGACCTTGACCGTGTGTCCTGGTAATGCCCGTCCACAATTTACGAATTCGCTATATTTCCTGCCCTCTACCTGTAACCGAACTGCCATTTTTTTGTCAGTTAAAGTTCCAGCGTCTACCTGAATGCTCTGAAAACCTTTGCCGATTTGAGAGAAAGTCACGGCAAGTGTTGATTCCGCCAGCCCATAGCAAGGGAGAAAGGCCCGCGCATCGAAGCCCGCAGGCGCGAATTTTTCCGCAAAATGTCTTAAAGTATCAGGCCGGATCATCTCCGCACCGACACCCGCTGCTCGCCAACTGCTAAGATCAAGATCTTCCAAATCGGAATCGCGGACTCGCAGAGTGCAAAGCTTGAGTCCAAATGGCTGGCTAAACGCCACGGTAGCACGGTTTCGGCTAATCAGCCGCAACCATTGCAGGGGCCGGATTGCAAAATCGCGGGTTGCCAGATAGTCGACGGAAACCTGCGCCACCATCGGCGCCATCACCATGCCCACCAACCCCATATCGTGATAGAACGGCAACCATGATGCGCAGCGGTCGCCAGCGCGTATTTCCAGTCCGTGCCGAACGATACCCTGTAAATTGCTCATCAAAGCGCGTTCGGTAATAATTACCCCACGCGGAGTGCGAGTGCTCCCAGAGGTGAATTGAAGATAAGCGATTTCGTCAGGAGTATTTGTCGGTAGCGCTATATCGTGAACCGCAAACTTTCCGAGCTGTTCCGGGGTGCCGACCCAGCGTAATTCCCGGGATCCCTCTGCAGCTTCGCTCAGAAAATTAATATAGTCAACATTGGCTATGGCGGCGCTCGCCTGACCTGATTCAAGCATCCCCCGCAGCTGCTGAACATATACTGCATGACTGCCGAGATTGACCGGTACCGGCATCGCAAAAGGCACCAATCCAGCATAGCGGCAGGCAAAGAACAACTCTACAAATTCCGGTGTGGTATCGGCAATAATGGCGACGCGATTGCCGCTCGTCAGGCCCATGCCCATCAAACGCCGGGCTGATGTCAGGGCATTTTGCCTTAACGCCCGATACGGGAGCACCGAGCGTAGATTACCTTTGGCATCATAAAAATTAAATCCCGCGACGCCGGCTGCCGCATATTCCAAAGCAGCAGTCAAAGTATCAAAATCAGCTAATCGTTGATCTTGCGTGTTGTACGTCGGTGTTGGGGTTATTACGATCGGCGACTCGTCTAATAACCGAGGATCAAACGCTTGCGTTAGCGGAGCGTTCAACTTCGCTATTGTTGAACTCAAGGTCTTCCCCTCCAAATTAATGGTCTAATCATCTTTTTGTAATGTAAGTAATCCGGCCAGAAACACAGTAATTTTGATTGACATCTGTTTACCGCTCGAGCTCGGAATGCTCAGCTTGTATTTGAATCGTTATTAATTAAATACCAAGAGCTCAGGTACTCTGCGAAGAGGGGCAATGGATAGTATTTTCGTTGACTGCAGCGCCAATACAATACCACCCGCCATATCCAGTATGGCCTAAAGCCATTATTTTCAGTTGTGTCAGGCGACATTTAAATAAATTGCTGGCCTTCGCGGAGACAGCAAGATCAACAGGTTCCATTCTGTACGAATTGGCGGCCAATATAAAGAGATTTTGGAGAATAGAAGAGAAATGTGTCGTTTTTTTGCAACACTGCTCAAGGCTGCGTCTCGGGTTGGGAGTGGCCACACCTGGTCTCGACCTCTCCGGCAGGCATTCTACATGAATACGATCGCCTAATGAGCGAGTGATCGTTCTGGTCATGCAGTGCTTCAGCCTGTCGACAGTCATGTCCATCACATGCTTACGGGAGGGGATGGGGTGGCGGTGAACGGAATTTAGGATTCCTGATCGTGATTAGCGCAGATAAGTCTGAGCCCGTACCAGCGTCTCTTTACGTTTCTACCCATGCTTTAGCATCGGTGTGGTTACCGAATACCCTGATGTCAGCATCAACGAATAGATTGGATACCCAGGCGCCCCATGCTTGCCACTGGTTGTCGGTAATTATTGCGACCCGGTTAAATTCGCCGCCGTGCGCACGGATGAACTTGAGGTCCTCCCATGCGACGTCGACAGTGTACCCTAGCATATCGCGCCAATCGAACAGCACATTCACTTTGCTGTCGCGCCTCGATTTATAGAGTACCTGTTCTTCAAATTGCTTATAGTCAGCCAAGGTGAATTCACCGAAAACAGCAACGCTGATTAAATTGTCAACTTCCTGAATGGTGATCATGGGGTAACCTCAAAAAAGCATGCAAAATTAATCAGTGGCAAAGTCAAGGTCACTTTATGTGAGACTCGATTTCGCGCCGCACAAATTCATGGAAATGAACCATACCATCTTCCATCGGTGACTGATACGGGCCTGTTTCATTAATTCCCTGCTCGTATAGCGCGCGTCGTCCGGCTGTTATCAACTTGCAGATTTCGTCATCTTCAACCGCGGTTTCGTGATAGGCGGCTTGTTCTGCCTCAACGAATTCACGTTCGAACAAGACAATGTCTTCAGGATAATAAAACTCGACCACGTTGGTGCAGCGCTCTGTTCCCGTTGGGATCAGCGTACTGATAATCAATACATGCGGATACCATTCTAACATGATGTTTGGATAGTAGAGCATCCAGATCGCACCGTATCCCGGCATTTTCCCCGAGGTCTGGCGCAACAGTTGTTCGTGCCATTTAGCATAGACCGGGGTGCCGGGGCGAGTAAGTGCGTCATTTACACCCACGGTCTGCACGTTGTACCACTCTGAAAATTCCCATCTAAGCTCAGCGGTATTAACGAAATTGCCCAAGCCTGGATGATAGGACTCGACGTGATAGTCTTCCAGGTAAACCTCAATGAAGGTTTTCCAGTTACAGGCATATTCTTCTACCTGTACCCGTTCCAGTACATGGCCGGAAAAATCGAAATTCTTGAAAAGGCTCAGCGGCGCCAGATCGCGCGCGATGTTTCTCCTGCCTTCAAATAGCAACCCGTTCCAATTCTGCAACGGTGTGCTGCCAAGGTTAAGGCAGGGATTTTTCGAAAAATGAGGGGCACCCAGCAGCGTGCCACTCATATCGTAAGTCCATCGATGTACGGGGCAGACAATGTTTCTGGCATTGCCGCGGCCCTTAAGCAGCAGAGATTGCCGGTGCCGGCAAACATTGGACAGAAGCTCAATGCCGTTGTTGTTACGCACCAGAAACTTGGCATTGCTCATCCATTCCCGCACATAATAGTCGCCCACATTCGGCAGCATGATTTCATGGCCGACATAACCGGGTCCGTGGTCGAATAAAAGGTGCTTTTCCAGGTCGAGAATGTGGGGGTCGAGGTACCATTCAACCGGCAGTTGAGTAGGCGCCAGTTGGAAAACATCAACGAGATCGGCCATATTTCGTTACTTTTAGAGCTTTTGAGGAATAAAAAAGATAGTTGAAAGATTAAAAACGCTGAATAAACGCACTGGTCAAAGTGGAAAGCGCTTGCTTTCTTTCCAAAACGCTTATAATTGCCGCTAGGAGATCGTTTTTGAGGGAAAGTTTCCTGGATTTGATTGACCTGACCCCGTTTATTGCGTTATTTTTGTTGCTTGCCCGCAATCTACCTAATTTGCGACAATGTGTTTATCATGACAAAGCCTGTTAACCCCGTCAAATTTTCACAGCCCGAAAGTTTCGAGGCAGCTTTGACAGAACTGGAATCTATTGTAATAGAAATGGAAGCAGGACAAATGCCGCTCGAAATATCGCTCGAAGCTCACAAACGTGGCGCGGAGTTGCTACAATACTGCCAATTAAAGCTACAGGATGCGCAGCAACAGGTACGACTTCTTGAGGCCGATACACTGAAAAACTTCTCCCCGTCCTGTATTGATGACCACTGATTTCCAGGATTGGGCGAGGAACTGCCAGGCACGCATCGAAAATTCCCTGCAGTCCCTGCTTCCCGCCGCAAACGTTGCTCCCGAACGTCTGCACGAAGCCATGCGCTATACCGTTCTGGGTGGAGGCAAGCGCGTGCGACCGTTGCTTGCTTTTGCAGCGGGGGAGTTGAACAAGGCGGACGAAGAGCGAGTGACGATTGCTGCGGCCGCAGTAGAACTGATACATGCCTATTCGCTGGTGCATGACGATTTACCGAGCATGGATAACGACGTGTTGCGGCGGGGTAAGCCTACCTGTCATATCGAGTATGACGAAGCCACTGCATTGCTTGCGGGCGATAGTTTACAAAGCCTCGCCTTTCAATTGCTGGGCGAGTATTGCTTGGCTGACACCCCGCAAATGCAATTGGAAATGGTTAAGCATCTGGCGCAAGCGGCAGGTTCTCGCGGTATGGCGGGAGGGCAAGCCGTTGATCTTGCCAGCGTCGGAAAGACATTAAGTCTACCGGAGTTGGAGTTTATGCATATTCATAAGACTGGAGCGCTTATTCGGGCTGCTGTAATGCTTGGTGCAGGTTGTGGTAACACTTTGAACGAGAGCCAACTGACTAGCCTTGATCATTTTGCAAAATGTATCGGCTTGGCGTTCCAGGTAGTGGACGATGTGCTCGATGCAGAAGCGACTACCGCGACGCTGGGTAAAACTGCCGGCAAGGATGCCGAGAATAATAAGCCAACATACGTTAGCATCCTCGGGAGTAGTCGAGCACGTGAGTTGGCTGAAGAACTGCGGCGCGATGCATATCAGTCTCTGGATGTTTTTGGCACAAAGGCGGGACGGTTGCGGCAAGTAACCGACTTCATCATCCAGCGGGAGTTTTGACCGCGTATTTTCTTCGGTAAAAGAATACTATAATTTTCAAGGTTTAAATGTATCCACTGCTTGATACCATCACTACCCCTTCAAAGTTGCGAAGGCTGGAACGCAAGATGCTGCCGCAACTTGCCGACGAGTTGCGGCAGTTCCTG
>JBDTHR010000204.1:0-3451 GCA_039936855.1 Nitrosospira sp.
ACAATTCCGATAATCCTAAATCCGGTAGTTGGACGGGGAGAAGTGTACGGTTTTTGGGGTGCAGGGCAAGGCACAACGACGCGGAATGGTCGTTCCATTCCAAGGAGTTGCAACGCAGCCATGTGCCCCAAAAACTGTGCAATTCTCCCCGTAGCGCCCTCACCCGGAAAGTGAGCGTCAAATAATATGAAATATTGTCATTAATCACAACACTAACCTTATTAAATGAGCGGTCAACTACCGGATTTAGGATAATGTTAATTACTCGCAGGCTGGAATTCGATGCCGGCCACCGCATACCTTCCCATAATAGCAAATGCCGTCACCTGCACGGGCATCGCTACGCGATTGAAATCACCTTGTCCGGAGAAATTATCACCGAGACGGGCGTCGCCGAAGAAGGGATGGTAATGGATTATTCCGAGGTAAAACGCATCGCCAACACCGTGCTGGTTGACAAATGGGATCACGCATTCCTGGTATATTCCAAAGACGTAAAGTTATTGCAATTTCTCCAATCTCTGGAAGACCATAAAACTGTCGTGCTGGATACGCCCCCCACGGCAGAAAATCTTGTGCTCACCGCGTTCGGGATACTGGATGCGGCCTATCAGGATACCTATGGCAACCACCTGAGGCTGGAGCATGTGCGCCTGTTTGAAACGCCCAATTGCTGGGCGGACGCCACGCGAGCCCAGCAATTGGAGAAGCGCTGAATAAGTCTCGCGGCTTCGATATTTTCTTTACGCCATCTTTTTGTTACCATGCAAAATGAAAAAATCTGCAGGCACGTCTTTTTACTGTGAGTCTTCTTCCATGCTAAATCAGCCCGTTCCCGACTTTGAGCTTTCTTCTACCAGCAATAGGGTATTTCGCCTGTCCGAGGCGTCCGGAAAAAACCTCGTCATTTATTTTTATCCCAAAGACAATACGCCGGGATGCACCACAGAGGGCCAGCAGTTCCGCGACGCCTACGGAGAATTTAAACAACTTGGCTGCGATATTGCAGGTATCTCGCGAGACAGTATCAAGTCGCACGAAAATTTCAAGGCGAAGATGGAATTCCCTTTCGAATTGCTGAGCGACAGCGACGAAATCGCTTGCAAGCTGTTCGACGTCATCAAGATGAAAAATATGTATGGCAAACAGGTTCGAGGCATCGAGCGGAGCACATTCGTCATCGATGCAAACGGGATCCTGCGGGGGGAATGGCGGAAAGTCAAAATTGATGGCCATGTCGAGGAAGTACTGGTGTTCGTGAAGAACCTGGACAGGGAAAGTCATGAGCCCTAGAAAACCAGCTTCGTCCGCAGTTTCTCCCGTTACCAAAATCACCCGTCTGCGCACCAAGCCCAAGTTGTTCGTGCTTGATAGCAATGTACTGATGCACGATCCCACCAGCCTGTTCCGTTTCCAGGAACACGATATTTATATCCCCATGGTCATTCTTGAGGAGCTCGACAATAACAAGAAAGGAATGTCGGAAGTGGCGCGTAACGCGCGACAGACCAGTCGTTTTCTGGATGAGATCGTCAGTAGCGCGATAACCGATATTGATGAAGGTATTTCATTGCAGACGCACGGTACCAAGAACGCAACCGGGCGGCTATTTCTCCAGACGCAGGCGATCAATAGCGTTTTGCCCATGCGCTTGGCCAGTGGCAGCGCCGATAACCAGATTATCGGCGTCGTAAAATTTTTGCACGAAACCTATCCGGATCGCACGGTTGCGCTGGTGTCCAAAGACATCAACATGCGTATCAAGGCGCGGGCGCTGGGGCTGGCGGCAGAAGATTACTTCAACGATAAGGTCCTGGAAGACACCGATCTCCTCTTTTCGGGGATACAGGAATTACCTCCGGATTTCTGGGATAAACACGGCAAGGAAATGGAATCATGGCAGCAATCCGGCCATACGTTTTATCGCATCAAAGGCCCGCTATGCGCCAGCTTTATCGTCAATCAGTTCGTTTATCTGGAGCATGACAAACCGTTCTATGCCCAAGTCACCGAGCACAATGGCACAACGGCCGTTCTGCAAACGCTCAAGGACTACAATCACCAAAAAAATAACATATGGGGGATCACCGCGCGCAATCGTGAGCAAAATTTCGCGCTCAATTTACTGATGAATCCGGAAATGGATTTCGTCACACTACTGGGGCAGGCAGGTACGGGCAAGACTTTGCTCACACTTGCCGCTGGCTTGATGCAAACGCTCGAGCACAAGGTTTATTCGGAAATCATCATGACGCGCGTCACTGTGCCGGTGGGTGAGGATATCGGCTTTTTGCCGGGAACCGAAGAAGAAAAGATGACGCCGTGGATGGGCGCGCTGGAAGATAATCTGGACGTCCTCAACAAGACGGACAGCAGCACGGGAGAATGGGGCCGCGCCGCCACGCTCGATCTGATCCGCTCACGCATCAAGATCAAATCGCTCAACTTCATGCGTGGGCGAACTTTCATCAACAAGTTCTTGATAATCGATGAAGCGCAGAATCTTACGCCCAAGCAGATGAAAACGCTCATTACCCGCGCTGGGCCGGCGACCAAAGTTGTATGTTTGGGCAACATTGCCCAGATAGATACGCCTTATTTGTCCGAAGGAAGCTCCGGATTGACTTATGTGGTGGATCGATTCAAGGGATGGAACCACAGCGGACACGTAACGCTACAACGCGGCGAACGTTCCCGGTTGGCCGACTATGCGACGGAGGTCTTGTAGCTTGCAAGCTTCTAAGCCTGACCGCTGGCTTGGTTAAGGCTCGGAATAAGCCCGTGCCTCGGTGTTGCCTCAGATTACCGGTACAGTCTCTGGATAAAATCTTGTTGCGCCGGTAAACGTACTTCCGCCGTTGTCAATAATGCCCGGATTTAGCGCAGCTCTCGAATCGGGTGTATTCGCCAAGAAAAGTAAGATCGACTTTGCCAATCGGGCCGTTCCGCTGCTTGCCTATGATGATTTCAGCGATTCCCTTGTCCTGCGTGTCCGGGTTATAGACTTCATCCCGATAGATAAAAAGAATCAGATCCGCATCCTGTTCAATGGCTCCGGATTCGCGCAGATCGGACATGATGGGACGCTTGTTCGGGCGCTGCTCAAGGCTGCGGTTCAGTTGCGATAATGCGACGACAGGCACTTGCAGTTCTTTTGCCAAAGCCTTGAGAGACCGGGAGATCTCGGAAATTTCAGTGGCCCGATTCTCACCTTGACCGGATGAGGACATCAGCTGCAAATAATCAACCACGATCAATCCCAGTTCGCCATGCTGGCGATGAAGCCGCCGCGCCCGCGCTCTCACTTCCAGTGCATTCAGCGCCGCACTTTCGTCAATGAAAAGCGGCGCCTCGCTCAGCTTGCCCAGCGCATGCGTCAGCTTCGACCAATCCTCGTCCTGCAAGCGGCCGGTACGAACCTTGTGCTGATCCAGGCGCCCTACCGAGCCCA
>JBDTHR010000205.1:0-3849 GCA_039936855.1 Nitrosospira sp.
TATTGATTGACTATATGCGACTTATCGAATCGAGGCCAAAAGTGCAGGAAGCGCGTGTTGCGGAAGGTCTGCCAGAAACTGCCATTGCCTAGCAGCCTGTCGGACTTAAAGGAAATCAGCTGCAAAAGCATCTGGTCGGCTCATATTTCGCCGCTCGTTCGACCAACAGAATAACTATTGGCCTTCAAAATCCTCAAAATCTATCCTCACCCAGCCCCTTTTTCGCTGCGATTCTTCAAGTCCGACAGGCTGCTGGCTACGGGCGCATTTCGATGGAATCGGAGACTTGGGAACCGAATAACATTTGGCCCCATGTAAGAGAACATGCTTAAAGGCGGTAGGCGGGGCGAAGCCAGAATGGACGTGTCACGATGACGCGTACCGTTATTGGCATCGACCAGAATGTTAATCGTCTCAATCAATGCTTTGAAAAGGGAAATTTGATGCAACATCTTTCTGTCATCGTTGCGGCGATGTTGTTTTTCACATCAGCGGTCAACGCTGCGGTAACCGACGCCTATATTGCCGGTTACGCTGCTGGAATTCTCAAGCACGGTTTCGAAGTCGAAATTCCGACCTTGATCGTGCGGGATGGCATCATTACAGTTCCGGCGAATAAACTGACACCGGACAACCATATCCCGATTGTGCAGGCACTGACAAAGATTCCGGGAGTCACTGCGGTGGCTGTGTCGGAAAGCGTTGCTGGCAATCCTGCGCAGCGTGAGGCGTTCAAGCCTATTCAGCAACCCGCCGCCGCCTCGCGGGAGCCGCACCCAGGACAGGAAGAGGCAGTTGCGAGTGATGGAGTGCCCGCAGCGGGTCCGGCGGTTCTCGCAACCGGAATACTGCCTAAAGGCCATCTGTTCAAGCCATTGCTGGCTGATCCCCGATGGGCTCATTTTTCCGCCGCATACCGCAACTATGTTGGAAACAACATTGATGGTAATCATAATGGTGCTGTCAGTTTCGGGGAAACGATTCCGTTCTATCGCGCCAATTTCGGAAGGTCCACGGTGCAATGGGAAGCGGGTCTCCAGGCCGCCGTCTTCAGCGACTTCAACCTTGGCGCACCCTCTGCCGATCTCATCAATTCTGATTTTATAGCTTCGGCCTACGGAAGTATGCGAGCGGGCAACTTTTCCGCTTTCGGCCGCGTCTATCACCAGAGCTCACATCTTGGCGATGAGTTTTTGCTGCGCAGGTTAACCAATCTCGAGCGGATCAACCTCAGCTATGAAGGAGCCGATCTCAGGCTGTCGTATGAGCTCCCTTATGGACTACGAGTCTACGGTGGAGGAGGGGGCATCTTTCACAAGGAACCGTCGACGATCAAACCTTGGTCGGTACAATACGGCGTCGAGTTCAGAAGCCCCTGGCAAGTCAAGGCTTTATCAATGAGACCGATCGCGGCGGTTGACATTAAAAATCATGAGCAGAATAACTGGAACGCCGATGTATCCGCTAGGGCAGGCGTGCAATTTGATAACTCCCAGGTATTTGGTCGAAAACTCCTGTTGCTGGTAGAGTATTTTCATGGAAATTCTCCCACAGGACAGTTTTTCAGACAAAGAGTCGACTATCTCGGTTTGGGGGCGCATTACTATTTTTAAACCCCGGCCGGCAAATGCCGAATGGGTGAGCTTGCTGGTAGGTGCATTTCAGCCTGACTATCAGGCAGGTCATCGGAAGCACGGAAACGGACGAGGACCTCATTGCCAGGAGCCACCCACGGGAGTTGTCTCCATCTGCTCCACCACAAGTATGTCGCAGCTTGCTTCCTGTATCACCCGCTTTGTGACACTTCCCAGCAGCATGCTTTCCCACGCAGATTGCCCGTGTTTACCGATGACGATTAGATCTGCTCCCAGTGATGCTGCTTTTGCTGTAATCATGGTTGCGGCAGGACCAAATTCTATAACGGGGGTTAAGGAGCAATCCACACCTTCCCATTCGGAAACAAATTCTCGTAGCGCCTGATACTTTTGTGCTCTCAACTGGGAGCGATATGTCAGGATCGTTGCTTCACTTACCTCGTCAAAGCGCATTCTCGCCTCGAGGGGCGCTTCGAATGCGTGCAAAACCGTTATCTTTGCGTGCGGAGCAATATGCATCGCGATCTTAATCCCGAGTCTGGAAGATTCGGAGAAATCCACGGGCACCAGGACTTGCTGATACGCCGTCCGAGGCTCCTGCTTCACGATCAATAGAGGACGATCCAGCATACGCAACACTTTGTCCACGGTCGAACCGATGAACATTTCGCGTATAAAGCTTCCTCCGTGGGCGCCCAGCACAACCAATCCTGCGTCTATAGACCGGGCATAACGCACGATCTCGATATGGACGCGTCCGACCTCCAATCTTGTTGCGGTAACTTCTATACTGTAATGCTCACGAAGATTACGTGCAGTTTCCATCATTTGCTTGTTCGTTGATTCCGCCAGTTGCAATCCGATGTCCCGAGGGGAGCGAATCAGGTTATGCAGAGATTCAAGTGCTGTGCGATCGTCTATATATATTACATCCAGCGATTCGCAGCCCAATTCGCGTACCACCATGGCGGCGCGAACTTCCGCGCGACGAGCAAGCAAGGACATGTCGGTAGCAACCATTACTTTTTTCATTGGGTGCATGCAAAGCCTCCGTTGTTATCAATGCAGCGGCGATACGCCCGCTATGTTTGGGGCAGCCTGAAAAATATTGGCTCTCGCAGCGTTGACTACTTGATTAATCACCTGCTCATTGGAAATCAAGCCAGGGCCTGTGACCCTGATAATTATATTGCATGTATTAAAGGGCGCTTGGAATGATCGAAGCCCAGCCAGCCACTTCCTTACTCAACGCACCACGCGGCACGACGTAGATCGCGATGTAGAAGGTTTCGTGAACGCTGGCCTGGCTGTTGATAAATGTTAACAAATCTTATTATCCCCTGGCCGCTTTATTTGTTCCCGTCAGCGCCTCCACCCCTGCTATGACATCGAATAATTCCGCGTCGATTCTGCTTTGCCGGAGGCGGTGAAATGTTTGCTGCAGGTCCGCGCTCAGTTCATCGATGTTTTTTTCGGCACGTTCCATTGCTGTGAGGCGGCTTGCATTCTCGCTCGCCAGCGATTCGGCGCATGCCCGGAATAGCGAGACAAACAGATATTCCCGAATAAGCGCCTGCAGCGTCCCGGTACGGTTCCCCATAACTTCCGGCAGGTTCTTCGTTGGCCAGGGAAGTCCAGCCAGTTGGCGGCGCCAGGTTTCGTCCAGCGGCAGCAACCGCTGGATGACGGGTTTGTAAACCGCTCCTGACTGGGTGCTGTTATAGAAAAGATAAAGCTCCATGCCCTCCATCTTTTTCCCGCTTTCCCGCTGGGCCTCGCTTTCCACCATGATTTGCGCCAGGATCTGCCCCACCAGTGGAGTGATGGCCTCGATGGAAAGCGGGACGTTGAAAACCTCTGCCAGTGACAGATCCTCATGCAGACCCTCATGTGTCAGGTAATCGTACACGCGTTCGCCCACCGACCAGGTTTTTTTACTTCCCGGTAAAACCGACAGCATCTCGACGGCATGAGCAGCAATAACATCGTTGAACTGACCCACCAATCCTTGATCCGAACCAAATATGACCGCGCATGTGATCGCGGAATCTTTTTTTCCTTTGCGCCCGGTAATGGGGATCGTTGAGGCCGCCGAGGCCGCCGAGGCCGCCAAGGCCACCGGCAACTGGGGCAACGGGTGCGTAGCGGCGCGAAAGCAGACGCTCAAGCCCAGTTGCACGGCACGATAATAATCATCCAGTGCGAGTACGGATTTTTCGTACTGCCCGATACTCCCCGCGGCCAGCGCCTTCAT
>JBDTHR010000206.1:0-5216 GCA_039936855.1 Nitrosospira sp.
AGGCTGACGTTGCCACGCTGGAGCGGTAGACAATGTACGATCTGCTCGTACTGGGCTTGAGTGATTTCCATACGTCATAGTATACCTGAATACATGAGGTATGACTATTAGAGTTAACAGGCCCTAGTTCGGAAAGCATGTCACGGAAACGCGGGTATTATGGGCTCCGTCCCTTCGACATTCACTTGAGGCAGGTGTGCCTTTATCCGCGCCTCAATCTCGGCAACACTTTTCTTTGGCACATCGGCCAGAACGAGTAACTGACCGGCCTCAATTGCCTCTTCAAACTGCTTGACTCTGGAATTGGCCGTGCTCACGCCTATCATGCCACCCGCCCACGCACCGACTCCCGCCCCTGCGAGAGTGCTGCCCAACAGAATACCGCCCGCTATGACCGTCGAGGCGGGGGGAAGTGCGATGGCGACTAAACCGGCAAGCGCGCCAGCGGTTCCGCCCAGTGCGAGACCACGCTCGATTGCGGGAACAAAATCGCTCTTCTGAAGCATACTGGCTTCGGGGAGTTCTTCCAGAGGAGTACCGCGCTTCGCCAGCACGTGAATATGTCGTTCCTCGATTCGCGCAAGGAGTAGCTCATCGACGATACGTTTGGTCGTGGCGATATCGGGAACAAGAAAGTAGATTCGTCGCATCATGATCTCCTAAAAATTGTTCACAGGTAAATCATTCAGGGCGGACATGGCCGAGACCCAAACTGGCCTAACTTGCCGGCCCGATTTCATCATAGGACGGCTCATATGGAAATGCAAACTATCGCAGGAATTTTCATGCGAGATGCAACCACCGGCACAAAGCGGTAATAGAATTTGAAAACTGACGGATTCCTGCGCATACTAGCAGCTTGCGGACCTGAAGAATCGCAGCGAAAAGTGACTGAGCAAGAGCAGACTTTGTGATTTTTAAAGCCAATAGCTTTTCCATTGGTCGAAAAACAGCGAAATATGCACCGGCCAGAAACTTTTGCAGCCTATTTCGTTTAATTCTGACACGATGCCAGTCATACTGATCAAAGCAACGAAAACGGAGCGAACGACATGGAAACAATCAAAACACGTGCGGCAGTTGCATGGGGACCGGGCCAACCGTTAACTATTGAAACGCTTGACCTGCTGCCGCCACGAAAAGGCGAGGTACTCGTTCGCATCGTAGCCACCGGCGTTTGTCATACGGATGCATTCACCTTGTCGGGAAACGATCCGGAGGGAAAGTTTCCGGCGGTTCTCGGTCATGAGGGCGGCGGCATCGTCGAGGCGCTCGGCGAAGGTGTCACGAGCGTTGAGGTGGGAGATCATGTAATTCCGCTCTACACCCCCGAATGCGGTGAGTGCAAGTTTTGCAAATCGGGCAAAACCAATCTTTGCCAGGCTATCCGGGCCACCCAGGGACAAGGACTTATGCCAGACGGTACAACACGTTTCTCCAAGGACGGAAAACCGATTTATCATTACATGGGCACCTCGACCTTTGCGGAATATACGGTAATACCCGAAATTTCACTGGCCAGAATCAGCAAGGAGGCTCCGCTGGAGAAGGTATGCCTTCTCGGTTGCGGCGTGACGACGGGTCTGGGTGCTGTTGCCAAGACCGTGAAGGTGAAGGCAGGTGATACCGTAGCGGTTTTCGGCTTGGGCGGCATTGGTCTGGCTGTGATTATCGGCGCGGCTATGGCCCGGGCCGGGCGCATCATTGCAATCGACATCAATCCCGAAAAATTTGAAATAGCACGTCAACTGGGTGCCTCGGATGTGGTGAATCCCAAAGATTACGATAAACCGATACAGGACGTGATCATCGATATGACCGGCGAAGGCGTGGATTTTTCTTTCGAATGTGTCGGTAACGTCGAGCTGATGCGTTCTGCCCTCGAATGCTGTCATAAAGGCTGGGGAGAATCCGTGATAATAGGCGTCGCCGGCGCAGGTAAAGAAATCTGTACACGCCCTTTTCAATTGGTTACTGGGCGTGTATGGCGCGGTTCGGCATTTGGTGGAGTAAAAGGGCGCACCGAACTTCCAGGTTATGTTCAGCGCTATCTGGATGGAGAATTCGAGCTCGATACTTTTATCACTCACACCATGGGTCTGGAAGACATCAATAAAGCGTTTGACCTCATGCACGAGGGTAAATCCATACGCACGGTCATTCATTTCGATAAATAAAGCCGGAACGTTTTAACGTCAGGCCTGAAAATAGCCTCTAGAGGACAGGAATATGCCGGAACTGCAGCTTCTCTCGTCGCACCGCTCATTTGATGGGTCGCAAGCGCGTTACAGACACGCTTCCAAGTCGCTGAATTGCGATATGAATTTTTCTATTTATCTTCCGCCTCAGATATCTTCCCCCCTGGACAATCGCGGACAAGTGCCAGCCGTTTACTGGCTATCGGGATTGACCTGTACCGACGAGAATTTTGTCACCAAAGCCGGGGCCCAACGGATCGCAGCGGAGCTCGGGATTGCGCTTGTCATGCCGGATACCAGCCCGCGCGGCGAGGACGTAGCGGATGTTGCGGATGCATACGACCTGGGACTGGGCGCCGGTTTTTACGTAAACGCAACCGAGGAGCCCTGGCGTCGCCATTACCGCATGTACGACTATATCGTGGATGAACTACCTGCCCTGATCGAGCGGCATTTTCCGATTAACGATCGCTGCTCGATCAGCGGGCATTCCATGGGAGGCCACGGCGCGCTCATGATCGCATTGAGAAATCCTCTACGCTACCGGGCGGTATCGGCTTTTTCACCCGTGGTCAACCCGACCACCAGCCCATGGGGGGAAAAAGCGTTCAGCCTTTACCTGGGCGACGATGTGAAAAACTGGTGGACTTATGACGCCACACTACTGGTTGAGTCCGCACTCGCCTCGGAACGTCTGCCGATATTGATCGATCAGGGCGATGCGGATGAATTCCTGGCTGAGCAACTGAAAACCGGGCGCTTCGTTGCCGCCTGTGAAGCAGCACACTACCCGCTCCAGATCAACATGCGAGCAGGGTACGACCACAGCTACTTCTTTATCGGTACATTTATCGAAAACCATCTGCGTTTTCACGCTCAGGCATTGAGTAGTTGATGAAGTCGTGGGGTAGTCGATCAATAATTGGTGAATTAACGGGACGGTAATTCACCAATATCAAGCGGCTTTTTTCTCTACTTTCGATGTATTCGCAAGTTATTGCTCTCCTCCGTATCGAGTCAGGCCACGGACCACATTCCCGCTTCCTGTATAATTCTTGATCTTTGCACCTTAAAAGGCTCCTATGGAAGCGGAACAGCTTAACGGCATTGCCCACCAACTTGTAGATCTCGACAGTCGGGCAGCAGCATTGCGGAGGTATCTTTGACTTCGACAACAAACAAACACGGCTAAACGAACTCACCCGACAGACGGAAGATCCTGCAATCTGGGACGACAACAAGCGGGCGCAGGAGTTAGGGCGTGAGAAAAAAATGCTGGAAGGCGTCGTCACCAATCTGGAAACGGTAGGACGGCAGTTACACGACGCGCGAGACCTGTTCCAGATGGCAAAGGAAGAGAATGATGACGCCACGCTGCGCAGCATCGAGCACGACATCAGCCGATTGGAAAAGACCGTGGTGGAAATGGAGTTTCGCCGCATGTTTTCCAATCCCATGGATCACAACAATTGCTTCGTGGATATTCAGGCCGGCTCCGGCGGTACCGAAGCGCAGGACTGGGCGGCAATGCTGCAACGCATGTATCTGCGCTATTGCGAGCAGCGCAATTATAGTGTGGAGGTGATGGAGGAGTCGGCGGGCGACGTCGCGGGTATCAAGAGCGCAAGTCTCAAAATTTCAGGCGATTATGCTTATGGCTATCTTCGCACGGAGACAGGCGTTCACCGGTTGGTGCGAAAATCCCCGTTTGATTCAGGTAATCGACGCCATACGTCCTTTGCCAGCGTGTTTGTTTATCCCGAGGTGGATGAGACCATCGAAGTGGAAATCAACCCCGCTGATTTACGGGTCGACACTTTTCGCGCATCCGGTGCGGGTGGCCAGCACATCAACAAAACGGACTCGGCCATTCGGATAACCCACAACCCCACGGGTATCGTAGTGCAATGCCAGAGCGGCCGCTCGCAACACCGCAATCGCGCGGACGCGATGGCCATGCTGAAATCGCGCCTGTACGAGGCGGAACTGCGCAAGCGGCATGACGAGAAGCAGGCGATAGAAGACAACAAAACCGATATCGGCTGGGGACACCAGATCCGCTCTTATGTGCTGGATCAGTCTCGTATCAAGGATCTGCGGACCAATATCGAAAGTGGCAACACGCAGGCCGTACTGGACGGCGGTCTGGATGACTTCATCGAAGCCAGCTTGAAACAGGGCATATAAGGAGGAACTGACGGTGGCGAATGACGCTTTAGAGGAAAACCCGGACGAATCCGTTGATTCGCTTAACGCGGAGGCAAGGCTCGTCGAGGAGCGTCGCGCCAAGCTGGATCTGTTGCGCAAAACAGGTAACGCTTTCCCGAACAATTTTCGTCGCGACGATTTTTCGTCGGATCTTCACCGGCAATACGGCGACCATTCAAATGAAATGCTGGAAGCGGCCCCAAAGGCGGTAAACATCGCGGGGCGAATGGTATTGAAGCGTGTGATGGGCAAGGCAAGCTTCGCCACTATCCAGGACATGAATGGACGCATCCAGCTTTATATCGCCAACGACATCGTCGGCATCGAGGCACACAACGCATTCAAGCATTATGACCTCGGCGATATATTGGGCGCTCAGGGGATGCTTTTCAGAACAAGAACCGGTGAGCTTTCCGTCCGCGTCACGAAACTACAGTTACTCACAAAGTCACTGCGCCCTTTGCCGGAAAAATTTCACGGCCTGGCCGACCAGGAGCAAAGATACCGGCAACGCTATCTTGATCTCATCACTAACGAAAACAGCCGTAGTGTTTTTGTTACGCGCTCCCGGATCATCCAGTCCATTCGCGAGTTTTTCGTCAGGCATTGCTATCTGGAAGTGGAGACACCAATGATGCACCCGATTCCGGGCGGCGCCGCGGCACGGCCTTTCATCACCCATCACAACGCACTGGATATGCAATTATATCTCCGCATCGCGCCGGAGCTTTATTTGAAGCGTCTGGTCATCGGCGGCATGGAGCGCGTATTCGAAATCAATCGAAGCTTCAGAAACGAAGGGATTTCCAC
>JBDTHR010000207.1:0-4898 GCA_039936855.1 Nitrosospira sp.
GTGCGGCGCAAGGGGACTTCGACACCCGATCAGTTCAGGTCCCGTGATGGTACGCAAGGGAAGCGTCCCCTGAAGAAGCTTCGCAAGCGACCCAAACCCGCCGCGCCGCAGTAATGGCGCCTTGCCACGGATAGGCGGTACAGATTGCCCGAGATGGCTTGTCACCTATTTTATTGAAGAACTTCAATGGGAGGCACATGCAACTTACCACTACCCCGAGCATAGAGGGAAAGCGCATTACTAAATACTGTGGAGTCATCGCTGGCGAAGCGATCCTCGGTGCCAATATGTTTAAAGACCTCTTTGCCGGAATCCGCGACCTAGTGGGAGGGCGCTCCGCAACCTACGAAAAAGAACTGCAGCGCGCGCGGGAAATCGCGCTTGACGAGCTCCAGCGACGCGCCCAGGATCTCGGCGCGAATGCGGTAATCGGCATCGATATCGATTACGAGATAATGGGTAAGGAAAACGAAATGCTGATGGTTTCGGCTAGTGGGACGGCGGTAATCGTTGAATAAGGAGTGCTGAAATGAAGTCCTTCAAATTGATCACGCCGTCTATCGGTGAACATGGATTGTCAACCGGTAAGCGTGTATCAATTAGCAGGGCGGCCGTGCGAGAGAGCAAGTACTTACCACGGAATCGGCTGACCATCATAGGCGATGAATTTACCTGAATCTGTCAACGCGAGACCGCTGATGACATGCCGCATGCCTGACACGCTTTTTGCCGTGGAGATTAATGCTTTCTTGCCTCCCATATCGGTCTGTACCCATCCGGGGTGCATTACCACTGCAATGATTCCCGCTGGATTCAGGTCGATGGCGAGGCTTTTAATAACCATATTTACAGCCACCTTGCTGGACCGGTACAGGTAGCTGCCACCGCTGTCGTTTTCCGCAATGCTGCCCATCTTGCTGCTGATGGTCACGATCGTTTTTTTACTGCTTCCAGCAACATGCGGTTTGAATGCCTGGGCCATTTTTAGCGTTGCCATGGTATTAACACGAAATTCATGAGCCCAGGCCTCATAATCGATACTATCGAAAGCGCCTGCACGAGAGCCTGTATAAATTCCCGCATTGTTGAGAATCAGATCAATCGGCTCGCCGGATGACGATTGTGCCAATCCCTCGATCTGCGTATGATCGGCAACATCGAGCGCGTGCACGGTGACATGCTCAGGGTGGCCGGCAGCCAGGGTATTGAGCGCACCTGATTTTTCCAGATGACGAGTGCAAGCTATAATGCGCCAGCCCTCTGCGGCATACTGCCTGCAAAATTCCAGCCCAATCCCACGGTTAGCTCCCGTGATCAATGCGGTTTTCATATTTCTCTCCTCATGCGCCTGCCCGTGAGTAGCGCTGGCGATAAACCGGGAATATTCCCGTGCTGCCTGATGCTATAAAGAAATATAGAATGGCGAATATCTCAGGTACGAGGCACTGCCGTTCATTTGACTGTTCGTTCATTATGTATAAAAAGTGAGACGAATGGCAATATAAAAGGAACGAAGGATATGACTCAGCGGATTGCACTGGTAACTGGCGCGTCCAGCGGTATCGGAAGGGCTACAGCCGAGCTTCTGGCACAAAATGGCTATTATGTATTTGCCGTGGCAAGGCGCTTGTACAGGCTGGAAGAGATTCGATCCGATCGCATCGAGCCGATACAACTGGACGTGACCGATGAAGAAGGCATTAACCGTGCGGTTAGCCATATTATATCGACCAAGGGGCGCATCGATGTGCTGGTTAACAACGCGGCACTCTGCCAGTTAGGCGCTATCGAATGTGTTTCGATGGAGGCTGCCCATCGGCAGTTCGAGGTTAACGTATTCGGCTATGCACGGTTCATGCAGGCGGTCCTTCCGCATATGCGCGAGCAGAAATCGGGATCGATAGTCAATATCGTTTCGGCACTGAGCAGGATATCGGTGCCGGGTTTTGGCTGGTACGCGGCCACCAAATATGCCATTGAAGCGCTAACCGATGCCCTGCGTGGCGAGGTGATGGAATTCGGGATTGAGGTCGTGCTCATTGCGCCCGGCATAATAAAGACGGAGTTTGTTCCCAATCAGCTGAGGTTGTTAAAGACCGTTGTGCATCCGCCAGCGTACAGGAAACTTATCGACGGCGTGCATAACCTTCTGGCCGGCGAACCCCGGGCGCCAGGTCCGGAAATTATCGCTAAAGCGGTACTTGACGCCGTCACGTCTTCGATTCCACCGGTAAGACATGCACTTCCCTTCGATTCCAGGATCTCGGTCATAGCCAGGTGGCTGTTGGGTAGCCGTGTCTTTGCCTGGACGGTTCGGTTCCAGATGAGATTATCCAGGCGGTAACCGACTTGGCGATTCGAAGATTTCCGAACCATTCAATCGCGCAGCTTCCTTACCTGCGCCTTTACAGGATGGCTTGCCGCCAACTAGTCCACACTGTCAATCCGTTGAGGCTTCTTTCGATGAAGAAAAAAGATCCCATGTTGCGATGAAGAGCGCCGCAATTACCGGTCCGATAACGAAGCCGTTAAGGCCGAAAAGGACCATGCCTCCCAGCGTCGAGATGAGAATCACATAATCGGGTATTTTGGTATCTCTGCCGACAAGTATGGGGCGCAAGATGTTATCCACGAGCCCGATCACAAGTACGCCAAAAGCGATGAGAGTGACGCCCTGCCAAACAGCGCCAGTAAACAGAAAATAGATTGCTACCGGCATCCAGATCAGCCCGGCCCCGACAGCGGGCAGCAGGGATAAAAATGCCATCACAAAGCCCCATAGCAAGGCGCCTTGAATACCGAGGAACGAAAGTATTATGCCCCCAAGCGTACCTTGTACCGCGGCGACAACAACGTTGCCCTTAACGGTGGCGCGAATAACCGTAGTGAACTTGCTGAATAGATGTCGCTTGTGCTCCATGCTGAGTGGCATCGCATTTTTGATCCTGATGGAAAGCGCGGCGCCGTCACGTAGCAGAAAAAATAGAAGGTACAGCATGATGCCAAAGCTGATGACGAATTCAAAGGCGTTCTGGCCGATACTGAGAGCGTGCATCGCGATAAACTGGCTACCCTGCAAAGCGCCGGTCGACAAGATATCCTGCAGCTCGGAAATATTGGCGAGCCCGAGGCGTTCCAGCAGGTTGGTGACCCACGGGGGCATGGCCCCCATGATCTGCTGAAAGTAAGCGCCGAAATTAAGCTGTCCAGACCGGATTCCCTGGTAGACGACATTCCCTTCCCGTAGCAGCAAAATCGTCAATATCGTAATAGGAAGAATCACTATGATCAGGCTGAGCAGAAGGGTGATGAACGCGGCGAGATTCTGCCGCTGGTTCATGATGGCGAGCAATCGACGATGAAGCGGTGTAAAAATGATGGCAAGAACCGAGCCCCAAAATACTGCGCCATAGAAAGGCAGGAGAATCCACCCGAATGCCACGGTGACTAAAACCAGCAGGAGCAGGAAAGTTTTTCGTTGAAGCTCCACAGAATTCATATAATCCAGATAGTCAGGTAAAGCGCGCGTTGCATGATTTGTAGCCCGAATAGTATCTTAACTCAGCCCCGGGGTAGATAGTGGTGTTGAAAGAAATGAGAGCAGGTTTGTGCAGTTAACCTGTATTCAGGACGCGGCGATGGCCGGTTGGTGGCGTCGTTGAGAAGCGTCATGAAGAGCGTCTCGGGCATGCTGATGTGCGTACGGATGTTCGGTTAAATTCCTGTCTGGATGGCGAAGATCGAAGCGTGCGTAACAAGCAGGGTCTATATCTATCAGTTTTTTAGCAGTGCATTCAATCCCGCCAGTGCAATTTGCGCGTCCTCATTGGATCTCACGCCGCTTACTCCTATCGCGCCGATGAACTGGCCATCCACGATAATGGGTAAACCCCCTTCGATCGGCAGGGTTCCGGGCAGGCCGAGATAACGCAGGCGTCCGTCCGTGACGTGTTCCTCCCACACCTTGGTGGGACGTCGAAATGCGATCGCCGCACAGGCCTTCTGAACCGCGACATCGATACTGCCGAACTGGGTATTGTCGAGGCGCAGCAAGTAAATCAGGTGAGCCCCGTCATCAACGATTGCAATCACCACCGGCCAGTTATTGCGTCTGGCTTCCGCTTCTGATGCAGCGGCAATGATTTTGGCGTCATCAAGTGTAAGGACGATCTTATTATTCATGATTATTACTCCGGCAAGATATTGTAAGCGTCATGTCGATAAAAGCTGGTATCGAATGGAACGCAAAATAACGTCAGTGCTACTTGAACCGGCTTCCGGGTCAAGCTTGAATTAACGAAATACATGCTGTTTCTCGCAGAATATATAATGACATCCGGGAATCTGGCGAGATTAAAGAAGTGGCATGCGGTTTCGCTCAACAAAAAAAGCACGCCATAATTCTCGGCGTGCCTTGTCTGCGTACAAAAGACTCATAGCAATGGGACAATCAATAAGGCAACAATATTCATGATTTTGATGAGCGGGTTGATCGCAGGGCCTGCAGTGTCTTTGTAGGGGTCGCCGACAGTATCGCCGGTCACAGCCGCTTTATGCGCTTCCGAGCCCTTGCCGCCAAAGTGCCCGTCTTCAATGTATTTTTTAGCGTTATCCCAGGCGCCGCCACCGGCAGTCATGGAAATCGCAACAAAAATACCCGTGATAATGGCGCCAATCAAGACGCCACCCAAGGCGACGGGGCCAAGCAGGAGTCCAACGAGCAAGGGCACTGCAACTGGCAGCAACGAGGGGATGATCATTTCCTTGATGGCAGCCTTCGTTACCATATCCACTGCTCTGGAATAGTCCGGCTTCGCGGTACCTTCCATGATCCCGGGAATCTCCTTGAACTGGCGGCGCACTTCCACCACCACTGAACCGGCAGCCCGACCGACAGC
>JBDTHR010000208.1:0-7277 GCA_039936855.1 Nitrosospira sp.
TAAATAATCAAGACCTCTCCCTAGTCCGATATCCGGCTTTTCTGTATTCCCCCAGGACTATCCCCAAGGCCTCCCTAAAACACCGCGTAGCCTAAACGTACAACTACTTCGTGTCAAGAAAATTGAGCTGTGCAGTAAAAATCGGAACAGGCCGATTTCTACTGCGGCGAAACGGTTGCCTATAACTGGATTGACCCTGACCATCTGACTGGCGCCGTCGTGGAACGCATTATGCTTTTTTACGGTGCCGTCCGTGTTACGTTATGCACGGGCTTCTCTTCAGTAGCCTGCGGAACCGGCTTGAAGCAGTAGTGCAGCAATAAACCCGTAAATACCGCACCTCCGACGATGTTACCCAGCGTGACGGGAATCTGGTTCCAGAATAGCCATTGCCCGATAGTAATATCAGCACCGAGAAGCATGGCGGTCGGCATAACGAACATGTTTACGATTGAGTGCTCGAACGCCAAGGCGAAGAATGTGGATACCGGTAACCAGATGGAAGCTATTTTGCCAAATGCGGACGTTGAAACCATACCTAGAATGGTTCCAAGCGCGACCATCCAGTTACAAAGTATGCCTTTGACGAACGCGGTCAGCCAACCATTCGCCCCGGCATGTTCGTAGACGAGGGTTTTGGAGATCGCTACCGCGATGATTTTTTCGCCGAGCGCCCCGTGAGGTTCGATAAAAGCCTCGGTCAGGGCGATTGCAATTAAAAAACCGACAAACACGCAACCGAAGAAATTTCCCAGGTATACCCAGCCCCAATTGCGAAACATCTGGTTGATCGTTACCTTGCCGCGTACAACGCCAACCGGCAGCACGGCGAAGTTTCCGGTGGCAAGCTCCATACCAAGCAATATGATCATGGCGAAGCCTACCGGAAAAACCGCGCCCGAAATGAGTGCGGCGGCGCCTTCGGAAAAGCCCACAGAACACTTGAACGCAAGTGCGGTGCCATACGCGAGAAGCGCGCCAGACAGGAAGCCTTTAACCAGCATTCCGCCAGCAGGCAGTCCCGCTTTCTTTTTGCTGGCAGCTTCAACCTCTTCCATGAGTTTATACGGCGGATGATAGTCCATGCTTTTTTCCTATTCCTCTAACTCTGTATCTCTCAATCTTACGCGAGCGTCGTACCCGAACCGTTACCGCCCGGTTTACTCGGACCAACCCCGCTACCAATGAATAAGGTGGCGAGCCACCACACGAAAAGCAGAATCGAACCTATGACCATATACCAGCCGGCTTGCTCCTGGTCATTCACCAGATAGCTGTTACACACGCGGACGGGCGCTACGATATATAGCCATCCGAGCACTGCCAGCATACTGATAAAATTTGTCCAGACAAAACCCCGGCCGATCAGGGTCAACCGCCTCCAGGCGAGAACCAGAGGAAAGCCGACAAGCAGCGGCAGGCTGAGAAATTTTCCAACCTCGGCCACAGGTTCCGTCAGCGCTGCATCCAGTGCGCGAGGCAGCATCCAATAGCTTGAGGCGAATAATGCAACAATTACGCAGGGCACCGAACCGCCCACTCGCGCCAGAACGGCGTTCTGCCAGCGCACCGGCAGAAGCCGGCAGCCGATAATTCCCAATATCACAAGTAGCGGCATTTGCACCAGCATGTGAAGGCTCATGGTTGCTTCCAGCCAATCACGCGCCATGGGTGTTCCAAGAAGCAAATACAATATCCCCAGGGTAATGCCGTATTTGACATCACGGGGTAATGCGGAGTTACTCATAGCAACGCCATTACTTGTTCCGCAAACGGTGCCGCTTTATCGATGTCGGTAATCAGCCTCAGGCGCCCGTCGCGGCCGACGAGATGGAGGGCGGTATTGTGCTCATAGCCTCCGAATTCATCGGGAATCACAACGATGCCGAATGCGTCGAGCAGGGATTTGAGCTCTGCCTTGTCGGGCACCCTCGCAACACGCCAGATTTTTCCGTCGGCGCCGTAAGCCTGGCCGTATTTTTTCAAGCTGGCCGTATCATCATGATCCGGGTCGAAACTGATACTGACAAGCGCAAAATCGCGCCCCAGGAATTCCTTCGGTATGAGATCGCGGATCTGCTTGAAGATCATGCCCATACTTTGGCACAGCGTGGTGCAACTTGTGTAGATAAAGTCTACCGCGAGCAGTTTCCCTTCGTAATCCTGCAGGCTGAATTTGTTTCCATCCTGGTCTTCTAGCGTCACCACCGGCAATGGACGCGGCGAGTGCAGAATTTCCACTCTCCGCGCTGTTTCAGCAGTAAACGCGGTAAATCCGTCCGTAGCCCACCAAAAAAACCATGAACCCAGCGAAATCACCAGCGTTGTTGTTACTACGCTGCGTTTCACCGGGTTCATGGTTTATATGGGCTGCATCATGCAGTGGCCAGACCTTGCGCCAGAGATGCGCGCTGGTAATTGCGGCCAGCGTTACCCAACCGTGAGAGGAAACGGAATATGAACACCAGCACGGCAGCAAGTATCAACACGATGAAATACGAGGCAAGACGATCGTAAGGCACCCATTCCGGGAGGTGCTCCGCGTAGCGGCGCGGTACACTTATTTTTCCCGAGTAGAGAAACGACATCGTGAAACCCATGGTACCGATAACGAATGCCCAGAAGGCCGCGACATCAATAGGGCTGTCTTTGGCATTCTCATTCGGCTTGCCGAGGTAGTACATGAATCCGAATACCATGGCGACCATGCCAAGCAGCAGGTAGGTATGAAAATGCCCTGGCACCCATAGCGTGTTATGCATTACATAATTGACCGTGATTGTGCCGTCGATAAATGCCGGCATGGCACCCACCGCCCAGCCAAACAATGACACAAACAGCAGTCGTGTGCACATGTCCCAGCGAATGCCCGAACGGTACACGATCATCATGGCGCCGTAGCCGGTCACTATCAAAATGGGAAAGGTGTTGAGATAGCCAATTATATGACCCACGATCAGAAACCATTTGGGATAGGCATAGTCCATCAGCAAATGATGCGGAAAGATGAACATGACCATAATGGTGGAAGCTGTCCAGGAAGCCAAAAAAACCTTGTTCGATTTCCAGGGACGCTGCGTGTATCTGGGCAGAATCTCATAAACGGCAATCACTGCCATGTAGATAACCGCGTTGATGAACACATGACCAAAGAAATAGATCATGCCCTTGGCAAGCAGCGGATCAATTTCAAAACTCGGCACATAGAGATTCACCAGCATCATCACCAGGATACTGGCGCCGACGACCAGGCCCACGAGGTTAACGATCGTCACCATTGTGCTGGCCACCACGGTCGGGGGCGGTGCGTTACCATCATCAGTACCAAAAAGTTGCGGCCAGCCAAGCCCGCGGCCCAGGCCGCCGTAACGCACGATGATAGCGCGCGCGATATCCAGATGCAGGAGAACGAAGCCCACGCCGATTACAAGCAGACCACCCATAAACAGGGCGGCTGCGCCTGTGCTCCACAAGCCCATAGAGTTTCCAGGCAAGGGAAACAGAAACGTCCAGGCAGCATGGAAATCACCCAGCAGGACGCTGGCCAGGATCATCACCACGCCGATCAGGAATAGCGCGAGATTGGCCATGAATATGCCGTTTGACAGATCCACGTATAACCGCAGGAAATGCCACATGACGGCTGCGCCCGCCAGCGCGACGATACCCACCATGCCGGCGCCGTGCAATGTCATGATCTTATAAAACCAGAGCCCCCCGATGGAGATGAATTGGGATTGCTCCAGCCTCAAGAGTAGACCAAAAACCATCATAAGCAGCAGTACGACAGCTGAGACGACTAAATAGGCCAGTACGCCGGCCGTTGCCCCTGTATCAGGAACTGGGGTATAGGTATAGCTTGCCATGCTTATTCCTCTCTAAGATTTGCCAACTTTGATTTCAGTCATCATGTTGTGATGTGCAACCCCGCAATACTCCATGCACAGCACCCTGTATGTGCCTTCCTTTTTGAACGTGTGATAGATTACGTTGGTGTAGTTGGGCATGGCCTGTGCCTGCGCCACCAGAAGTAAATTAGTGTCATAGATACCGAAGCCGTGATTGACATCCGCACTGGTAATACGTATCTCCACCGGTTGTCCGACCTTGACTTCGTCGCGGTCCATTTCCCAGTACCACATGTGCCCGATTACATTGATGACTTGTGCCGGACCAAGCTTGGAATCGGCGGCGCTTTCGCTATACGGCAGCGGCAGGCCAACAAGGTTATAAATCATCGCCGGGAAAAAAACCAATGCCACTCCCCAGAATAACTTCGTGCGAAAACCATATGCACTTTTTACCAAGGGCCCGTAGTCCTCTTCCCGCTTGCCGGAATTGATGGCAACGTAAATAACTCCGAATGTTATCAACGACATCAATACAAGGGAAACCTGCCACGCGGTTTCTTGCATTTATACTCTCCTTCTTTCTATATGTTTCATCGGTAATGCCCGGTTAAATTACAACGGTGCCGGACGATAACTCTAGCGGGGTTTGAAAAGTTTCTAAATGCCGATTTGAAATGACTGCTTATAATCAGGTGAATTTTCCACAACTAGCGAGACTGGAAATCTACCAGAAATGCAAACAACCGGGAGAAAAAACATTGTTCATGGCGGATCACGACGCATCCGAGAACTGCTTATATTCAACGGTCATTTTGAGCGGGTATTTCGAACCGCTTTTTATCCATCATGCCGGAAACAATCTTTTTCATTACCACTAGCAATAACCACACTTTCCACGCTGGTATGCATTTTGATTAGTGTGTGAGGGCTGGATTATGCTTTATGAGGCACTTGGTGTCAAGCGCCAACTGTGTGGAATTTAACACGAAAATCGTCTTGTCAATACCCGTTTGTTATCCCCTCGCACCATTCACGTAAGCGGCGGTAAGTTCGTGCGCGGGAGATTCGAAAATTTGCCGGCAATGGCCAAATTCAACCAGCCTTCCGGCTTGGCCCCTGACCCAGAAAAACGCGGCGTAGTTGGCAATCCGCCGCGCCTGCGCCAGATTATGCGTAACGATGACGATGGTGTATCGACCGCGCAAGCGGCTGATCAGGTCTTCGACTATGCCCGACGCAATTGGATCAAGCGCACTGCAGGGTTCATCCATCAGCAGAATCCGTGGATTCAAGGCCAGTGCGCGCGCAATGCAAAGGCGCTGCTGCTGCCCGCCTGAGAGGCTGAGCGCAGACGAATGCAGCCGGTCATGCACCTCGTCCCACAGCCCGACATCCCGCAATACCTGTTCGATAACGGCTGCGGTGTCGGCACGACACTTGACGCCATGCTCGTGCAAGGGCAGCTCGATATTACGGTAGATCGAGAGTGGAAATGGCGTTGGCTTCTGGAACACCATGCCGATCTGCCGCCGCAATGTTTGTACATCGCGGGCAGGGTCATGAATGTCACTCCCATCGATGCAAATGCGGCCACTTACCTTGCAACCGGGAATCAGGTCGGTAAGCCGATTGATGGAGGAAAGAAAACTTGTCTTTCCGCATCCGGAAGGCCCGATCAGCGCCGTAATGCAACCGCGGTAAATATCCAGTGTAACGTTGGCCAAGGCGGCCTTGACACCATAATGGAGGGAGAAGTTTTCAACCTGGATCATGGGTTGAGGATCGCAACACGCTGGGCCCGCCTGCATTGGTCCCAGCGTATAACCATTTTCGGCCTCCTTCAGCGGGTCATCAACCGCTTTGGCGGGCTCTATGGGCGTGGGTTTAGACTCGTGGTGCATCGGTATCGGAGTATCCGTTTGAGTTCTGTGACATTATCTTCCGGCGCCGCCAACCGGCAGCCAGTCGCATGGCTATCATATTGATGAGCAGCAGCGCTGTTATCAGTACCAGTGCGGATGCATAAGCTGCGGCATCGCCGCCGGGAACATTCATGGATAGATCGAAAATATGTACCGCAAGAGTCCGCCCTGAATCAAGCAGCGAACCTGGCGTGCGATCGACATAGCCGCTGGTAAACAGTAGCGCCGCGGTTTCGGCAATGGCGCGACCGATCCCCAGCAGCAACCCTGCAGCCAGCGATGGCGCGGCAATCGGCAATAGCAAACGAAACAATGTCGAAGTGCGCGACATGCCCAATGCAGCGGCAGACAGGCGATATGCATCAGGTATCGCGCGCAAGCCCGACTCGGCGGTGCTGACGAGGATGGGCAGCAACATGCACGCCAGGGTCAGGCCGCCGGAAAGGATGGAAAATCCCATGCCCAGATAAATGCTGAAAAAAGCATTGCCGAACAGGCCAAAAACGATGGAGGGCACTGCGGCGAGCACCTGCAGGCTATAGCGGATCGCGCCGCCAAAGGCACTGTCGGCAGAAACGTATTCGGCAAGCACCGCAGCCGTTGTCCATCCCAGCGGCAGCGCTGCGATCAGAGCAATCGCAAGCACAAGCGCAGAGGATATGAGTATAGGACCGATGCCCCCGGCACGGCCAGCTTCCCGCGGCGAATCGATGATGAAGTCCAGGGAAAGATGTGCCATGCCACCGCGCGCAATATCGCTCAGTATCCACGCAAACGCCGCACAGACCAGTAACGCGGCGCAGTAGATTGCCAATTGCGCAAAACAATCGCGGTGGGAACGTACTGATTTCGTGGAACCCATTTCAGTCATTGCCATTTCTCGCCAGCCGGGCTGCAATGCCCCAGAGCGACATTACGAGCACCATGAGCGTCAGGCCCGATACGAACAGCGCAGCCCGATGGTCATCCATGGCATACGGCATTTCCAGCGCAATATTGGCAGCCAGAGTGCGTATTGGCTCGAACAGGCTGGAGGCGTTCTGCACTACGTTACCTGTGACCATCAATAATGCCATGGTTTCACCGATAGCGCGGCCGGCGGCTAGAATAACGCCTGCGGCAATACCCGTTTTTGCGGCCGGTAGCGCGACGCCCCGGATCGTCCCCCAGCGAGACAGGCCCAGCGCTGTTGCACCCACCATATATTCGCCAGGCACGGCCAATAGCGCGGCGTACGCAGTAAGCGCGACGGTAGGCAGAATCATCAGTGTCAGCACCAGAATCCCGGCCAGCAGGCTCGCGCCGGGTGGATGCAACTGGTTGATCAGCGGCACCAGGGTAGTCAGTCCCCAAAAACCGTAGACCACGGAAGGAATACCCGCCAGCAACTCGACCAGGCGCCGGTAGATGTCCGCCGCGTGCGGCGATGCGTAATAGGCGATAAACAGCGCCGAGGCGATGCCCAGCGGGGTTGCCAGTACCAGGGCCCCGGTTGCGGCGTAGA
>JBDTHR010000209.1:0-7051 GCA_039936855.1 Nitrosospira sp.
GGGACAAGCGCATCTGGCGCGTCCTGAAATGTTACCACGTTCATGTTGGAGGCCGAGGTGGGGCATTCATGCAGGTAGAGATGAAGGATATCGAAGCAGGCACCAAGACCAACCAGCGCATCCGTACTGACGACAAAGTGGAACGCGCTTTCGTCGAGCCGCGCGACATGACTTTTCTTTATCAGGAAGGTGACAATTATATTTTCATGGATAAGGAAAACTACGAGCAATTGGGCCTGTCGCAGGAATTTCTTGAGGGTCAGTATGAATTCCTGCTGCCGAACACGGACGTACACGTAAATTTCCACCATGATCGCGCAATCGGCGTACAGCTTCCCTCCAGCGTAGTGCTGACTATCACAGACACCGAACCCAATTTGAAAGGGGCCACCGCCACCAGTTCGTACAAGCCCGCAACGATGGAGACCGGCCTTGTTGTCATGGTTCCGCCATTCGTCCTTCTGGGTGAAAAGATCAAAATCAATACGGACAGCGGCGAATATATCGAACGGATGTAACAAGGCAATTCATCCTCGCTACTGACCCTCATCAAAAGCTTAGCTGGGTACGGAAGGAAATAACGGAAGGGCTGTCCGTACGGTTTGGCGTGCCGGCGCCGGCATTTCCGAGGTCTGCTTCGGTAAGATAATAATTGAGCATTAATCGCATCCCTTCCCGAACATACCAGTTCACTCCCAGCGTAAGTATCTGAACCTGGCATTTGCTTGTTCCGGTGCCGCATGGATTCTCAACCGGGCTGTGATCCTTGTTCTCGACTGCGTCATAACGCACAGCCAGTTCAATCGCTCCCCATTTCCTGATCGGCTTGGGTTTGCCGAAAGCTCCGCGCTCTTTACGGTAGATGGTTCTTTCGCCGGTTACAAACCAGCTGGCCTGTACATAATATGCCTGTACGTGAGAGTCTTTCTGCGCCCCCGCTAATAGATGGGTATTGTCGAGTTTTACGGCTGCGTATTCTCCTTGCAGGTTGACGGGACCAATCGCATAAGCTGCTTCCAGCGCCCACGTGGTCTCGCTATGATGGTCGGATAAACCCGCTGCGGCACCCGCAGAACCGAAGGACTGGCTAAAACCGCGCCGTCCACCATAGATATCAACCACTTTCGCTGAAAGTGATCCGGTAGCTTCCGTATCGATACTGTAGGAAAAGCCAAAATGAAGGGTGTCGCCTTCCTGTGAGCGAGGCACCCAAAATAGCCGGCCGCCATAGCTTGAGCCCTTGATAGGCATACCGAAGTGCGTCAGGCTCATGGCATTTACGGCATAGCCGAGCTGATCGGCAAAAATACCCTTGTAACCGACCCCCATCAGCCACTGCCGCCCCGCATAAATTCCCGTGGACGAGGTCGAGGGACGTTCCATCATCGTGGTTTCATTTGAACTGGTTAGCTCTTCCATGCCACGATAAGCCTTGAACTGGCCGACCATGAGTTGGCCCGGACCGATTTTGGCGGCGACCCAGGCTTCGCGAAGACTGCCAGGAAATGTTCCGGCCGCAAAATCGTTCTGAAATTTGAAGCTGAGGTCATAAAACCGGACGGTTACATCGGTATAGCCACGGCGAAAGTTGAAACCGCTGCGCGGTTGGCCATCGGCTACCTGGCTGCCAAAAGCGGGATAGGCGGGGTCAGCTTTGTCGTTATCAAACGAGTGTACGTCGAGATGAGCGCGAGCACCGAATACCATTTCGAAATTGCCATCATTTGTCTTGATTTTAGGGCTACCTTTAGTATCAATGACAAACGGATGAGTCCAGCCGACGTTCGCGCTTATCGACACAACCAGTGCGCAACATTTCAAGATGTTAATTATCGATTGGGCTGTTAATTTAATTGGCTGACCCCGTGCTTTTTCTCTTTGTCTTTGTGTGGCAAATCGTATAATTCATATATATGCGACCCTGCTTTGGAGCGCCTGCTTTCCACCGGCATCATATTACTTGCATATTACGGGGGTGTGACTGTTATGCGTAAAAGAGCGCTGGACAATGCCGCACTGACCGTTTGAGATGCACCGTCCAGATCGACACGAACGATCCATACGTCGCTCATCGTGAGAACAGCCCCATCGTTTTTTTTGCAATTTTATCAGTAAATACATTGGCATTGAATTGGCGCACTGGCTTCTGGCACTGCGGGTATCGTGTGATGCCCGGTTATCATGGAATGGAGAGCGTTTTTGGTGTGTTACCGCACTGAAGCGTTGCAAGACGGCACGTAACCTTTCACACACAGCAATATTGCTGGATAGATAAGAAGGAACAGCCATGAAATTATTCTCTACATCATCTCTTTTAGCCGTGGCCAGCATGGCGATACTCAGCATTGCGGGTGTAGCCCAGGCCCAATACGGCGGCAGCAAGCCTGGCCCGGAAAGTTCAGCCGGACAGAGCGGTCCTGCCGGCAGTAGTCCTGCCGATAATAGTGGCGCTTCAGGCCAAGGTGGTGATGGTATGGGTACGGGATATGTGGATCAGGAAAAGAGGGTGGAACGAGGCAAAGACAAAGATTCCAACGTACCCGATTTCCCTATGGATAAAGACGGAAAGCCGAAAAAAGACCCCAGGTATGAGCAAGGTGGGTCTATCGGACCAAATTGATCTAATATAGTTACAATTACCGCAGAACTCAGACGTGGATAACGTGATTGCTGCGGCCGAGTGGATTCGGGCCGCAGCGCTATTCTGTACGCCAGGCTGATTCCTGCCTGGAACAGCTTTGACGTCTGAAGTTTACTGGGCTGATGGTTGTTATTTTCAGCCAGGTAACAAGTTTGGAGCAAGAAGCGTACTCGTCGCCACTCCGCTTATTTTTGCGTCCGCCCTTTTCAGTCAAGAAAAAGTGAAAAAATTAATATATTTTTTTCTGGCAGTAGTCAGTCTCCTTCCAGGCACATCTTCATTTGCCGAGGACGGTAATGCGGTCGGTGCCATTATTATCAGCGTTGGCAGTACCGACGACAACGTGGATAACGCGGCGCTGGAATCGATCCAAAAAGCTGTCGGCAACGCCATTGCCTCGGGTATAGTAGATACTTTCGATGTTTATTATCCCAGAGAGGGTGGCCCGACATCAACCAAGGTAGGTTTATCCGCTTGCGCGGAAGCAGGCCTTAGCTCAACACCGCGTGAATTTCGCAATTTCATCGAACAACTGCGTTCCGTCCGTGCAAAACCCGGAACCTTTGTCAAGGTGGAATTAGCGGACCGCTGCAAGGAAATCGAGCCCATCGAACCACTGGACTGTGGCGGACTTCTGGGAACGTTATGCGCCGATATGCAATACTGCGAGGTTGCTCCCGGGCAATGCAAAGTGCACGATGCGCAGGGAACTTGCAAGGCCATACCCGGCATCTGTACCAAAGAGTACCGACCTGTCTGCGGTTGCGATGGCCAGACCTACGGAAACGCATGTGAAGCGGCACGCGCAGGCGTCTCCGTGGAGCATCACCAGAAATGCGAATTTGAAGAATTGGTGCGATGACATAATCAATGAGCAGATACGACATCAATACTCCATCGTGCCCGCCGCCATTCACCGTCCATCGTATTTGCCGATTTGCCTGGAAGCGCCGGCAGACTGGCGTAGTCTTGCAGCCTTTATACCAGCGCCCACTATCAAGCCCATGCCGAGCAACGCTACGCCCGTCACTGGGTCGCTGAATAGCACCACTCCATATATATAGGACCACCCAATATTCAGGTATTGGAGACTGGCATTGACGAGTACGCGGCCGGTAGCATAGGCGCGCGTCATCAGCAGTTGTGCGAATGTTGCCAGCAAACCGATAGCGAGCAACATGCCCAGGCCTTTGAGAGTATGGGCATGCCAACCGCTGGCCAGTGGCACGACCGCAGCGCCAGCGCAGATACTGCACAGTGAAAAATAAAACACGACACGGGTTTCCGGTTCACCTGCCCTGCCAAGAGCGACGACCTGCAGGTAAGCGAGCGCGGTAAGCAGACCCGAGAGCAGGCCCATCAGCCCTGGCCCTAGCTGATCCTCCGCAATTGCTGGCTGGAGGATACAGATCACACCAACGAAACCGGCAAGCACCGTGCATGCCAAACCACTATCAACCTTCCTCCCCCCGCTGATAGCGGCCCTGACGAGAAGCAACAGCGTCATCCAGATAGGTGACATGTAGTTCAATGTCACCGCGGTGGAAAGCGGTAAAGCGCCGATTGCATAAAACAAGAGACCAAGCGCACACACGCCTGCCAGGCTTCTCCTGAAGTGCATCGCAGGCAGGCGTGTGCGAAGCGTCTGGCCACGTGCACGCGCAAGCAGAATCATGATGGCTGCACCTATGACGCCACGGTAGAACACCATTTCGGCCGTACTATAATCCGCAGAAGCGAACTTCACACACATACCCATCGTTGCAAAGAGCAAAGTTGCGGCAATCATCAGCATGGGTGACGACATTCATTCTTCCTTTTCGGAGATGCGTGTTTTGATACTCACCGCGCCGCAAACGGTTGATATCAGTTGGCCTGTAAGATGTTACAGCTATTCATGCCGGCTAATCCCGAGTTAAATGGCCGTCATTGTGGAAACCGTTCACAAGCTGCAACCATTGTGGAGGTATAGTGAAGACGGATAAGCAAGGGAATCCCCTGCGCGATACCGTGGCCCCGAGGAATTCTCTGCAGAATGTGAAGGAAATGCTTATGGCACATTATCCTCGGTCGGTCAGCGCACGGAACAATCCGGTGGTAATGCATTATACGGACAAGAAATGCGCTGAAGACGAAACACTTCTGGAAGAAGCGCTGCTGCTGTGGAAACAGCGTCGCGGCGGGTGCGATCTCGATGTGGCAACCAGCCTGAGCAACCTGGCCGAGATTCACCACACGCAGGGAAACCTCGATCTGGCTGCACCGCTTTTTCTCCGCGCACTCAATATTCGGGAAAAAGCCCTGGGGCCGAATCATCCAGAGATTGTTGTGAGCCTGCATGACCTGGCTACGCTCTACCGCGATCAAAAGTGCTATACGCAAGCCGAGCATCTTCTTCAACGTGCGCTGGAGATTTCGGAAAGCAGCTTCGGTCCCAATCATCCGGTTGTAGCGACCTGCCTGAACAATCTGGCTGAGATGCAGCGCGCACTGGGGCAGCTTCAACCCGCAGCAATCCTTCTTGCACGCGCATTGCGGATAGGCGAGAAAACCTTGGGCCGGCACCATCCCGATGTTGCCACGAATTTAAATAACCTTGCATTGTTGCATCTCGCGCAGCAACAGTATGCCCAGGCCGAGCCACTTCTCAAGCGCGCGCTGAAGATTTCAAAGAAAACCCTGGGTCCACATCATCCCGATGTTGCCACCACGTTGCACAATCAGGGTGCGCTTTATGCCGGCCAAGCCCGATATACGCAAGCGGAACGGATCTACAAGCGGGCGCTAAGGATAAATGAAAGAAACCTCGGCCCTCACCATCCGAGCGTAGCCATCACGTTAAAGAGCCTCGCAACGCTATATCGGCGCACAAATCAGCCGGAAAAAGCGGAATCTCACGAAAAACGGGCATTGGCTATATCACCGATACGCGGATAGCTTGTTAAATATGCCACAAATCTTCCATAACCCGAAATTCAACCTATCCCGGTTGTTTCCTAAAAAATGCGGTTAAAACGTCCAGGATGCAGTTTCAGTTCTCAGGCTATCCAGATAAGATTGCTGGTATGAACGCGACCTCGCCACTACTTGTTGACCTTTTTTCCGCTTCCTCCGTTGACGTAGCACGGTCCGTAATAGGCGCAACCCTACTCATCGATGGGGTCGGGGGACGCATTGTAGAGACGGAAGCATATGATCACCAAGATCCTGCGTCACACAGTTTTGGCGGCCCTACCAAGCGTAACAGTGTGATGTTCGGCCCGCCCTGTCGAGCCTACATCTATCGCTCCTACGGGATTCACTGGTGCTTCAATTTCGTTTGCCGTACGGAAGGACACGGCGCGGGTGTTCTGATCCGCGCAATCGAACCGCTCGCCGGGTTGGAGACCATGCGGGCGCGGCGCGGCCTCAGTGATGTGCGCCTCCTTTGCTCGGGACCGGGGCGAGTCTGCCAGGCGCTCGGTATAACGAGTGAGCATAGTGGTATGCCGATCGACTCACTGCCATTTCAGCTTTTACTCCCTGGTTCCGGAGAGCGGATTTCAATCGTGACGGGCCCGCGCATCGGTATTTCAAAAGCCGTAGATGTGCCTTGGCGGTTTGGTCTTGCCGGGTCTCGCTTCCTGAGTCGTCCGTTTCGCTGATGCGGTGAAGGCACGATTCGCGTGGGCTGGGGTTGAGTTGCGCGGCACCTCGGACGGTCATCATGGATCGACGCTGCATCCTGGCAGCGTGATTGACCGGGCAAGCTCGCTGGCACGCGGTCGGGTCATGGCCGCAGTTTGCGTGGCGGCGTCTGCCGGACGTTGCCCCCGTATCAGGATACGGCACTCACGGCAACGCGCTGCCCGTGGTGATTCCCCGATACCAGTAGCGCAGCGCACCGACTGCCACCAGCAGCCACGCCAGCAGGCTCACGTAGACGCCGATGTCCGATACCGGTCGGAGGAGATCCAGGTTGAGCGCTTGTATCAGTGCGTGCGTGCCCGCAGTGTACATGCCCAGTGGGAACACGATGTCCCAGTCGTCAATCTCGTAGTTCAGCCGCACGTGGCGCAGGCCGTGTCGCCAGAGCTCCAGGATCGCCAGCAGCGGGATCCACCATGTCGCCGTGGCCCAGAAGAACAACGTGAAACCTTTCACGAACGGCACCAACTCGGCCAGCGGCGTCTGGCTCGGCACGTGCAGCACGAGCAGGCTGCCAGCGAGCGTGGTGATGGCGAGCGCACCCATGTTGATCCAGTACGGTGGCGTGAACCCCGTCGCGGCCAGCGGCAAAAACAACAGTCGGTAGAAGATCAGCGTGATCAGAATCAGATACAGCGCTGCGCCCACCAGGTACAGGCACAGCGCGGCAAACAGCAAGCCGAGGGCAGAGGCCGCTTCGCCATCAGCTACCAGCAGCGTCAG
>JBDTHR010000210.1:0-7054 GCA_039936855.1 Nitrosospira sp.
CCGGCAAGGCCAGCGTAGATATGGCTTCGAGCCAGAGCGTCGAAGATGCAACTCTGGTCCATGATAGCGAAGATGGCGGAAATACCGTCCGGAGCGAGGAAGATAAAGAAATCGTGACCGTAGCGAAACGTGCACAAGGCATTCTTTTTCTGGTACGGATCAATAACCTCGAAGAGATCAACCAGAAACTCGGCCGTGATGGAACAAACAGCCTGCTCCGAGAGGTCGGCAGGCTCATAAGCAACATTGCCGGCAGGGCTTGCGACAGCGAGCTATCGAATCCCCTGGCTGCGCGCCTGAACGGGTCGGATTTCGTCCTTGTCATTCCTGATCTCGATGATGCAAGCCTGATTGCAAATCAGTTGGCGACGGAATTGGCGATATTGTTGTCAAAAATTGACCAGGAGATAACCGATCTATACCACATCGGTGCGGTTGAATACCAGAGTGGGGATAAGCTGGGCGAACTGCTGGGCAACGCCGACGTAGCGCTGACCACTGCCGAGCGCACAGGTATCAATGCCTGGCATCTCGTGGTCGCGCAACCTGAACAGCTTCCTGCCCCGGTCGTCAATATCGGCGACTGGCGCAATATCTTCAGCGAAGCACTTGCTGAAGACCGATTCACGCTGGCGCTCTATCCCGTGGTCGATCCAACTGGCGCTTCGTTGCATCAGGAGGCTTTTGTCCGCATGCAAGCCCAGCATAACGGAGGCTGGCTGGATGCCAGCGATTTTGTCAATATCGCGGCACGTCTCAATCTGGCTGGGGCCCTTGATCTGGCTGTCATCCGTCACGGACTCGAAACGTTGAAGTCATTGACCGGAGAACTCGCGATCAACCTGTCCATTGAAACAATCGCAGATTGGGATTTTCGGAATAAACTTGCAGAATTGTTGCGCCAATATCCCAACCTGTGCCAGCGGCTCTGGATCGAAGTGCCGGAGTATGGGGTTTATCAAAAATTTGAAGCCTTCCGCGACTTCTGCTACACCGTCAAGGAACTCGGCTGCCGTATCGGCATTGAACACTTTGGCCATCACTTCGCCGAACTGCGGGAACTTACCGGCCTTGGCCTGGATTACATCAAGGTAGACGCCAGCTTCGTACACGGAATCCACAAGAACAGGAGTAACCAGAAATTCCTGAAGGGGGTGTGCCGACTGGCTCATAGCATTGATATCATAGCAATTGCCGACGGTGCGCAAACGGAAGCGGAGCGGAAGGCTTTGATAAAACTCGATTTCGATGGCGTTACCGGACCCGGGGTGAAGTAGAGGAACCTGCCCGCTTTGTGGGATCAACAGTCTTTTCGTGTCAAGGTTCTTCTTGCATTGCTCAAGTAGTGTATCTATAACACCTAAAACAGCCCCACCAATTCTAAAATTACCAAGGATAGAGCATGGCTTCCCCACACATCTGGAAATTTTTCCGCGCAGGCGGGTTCGATCAAGTACAAATCGATAACGGCGCAGACCTGCTGGCACTAAAAGGATTGGATCAAAAGTTGTGGGTAGCGTTGAGTTGCCCCACACGCGGCATAGAATTCGATACCAAAACCCTGGATTTGATTGACGATGATGAAGATGCCCATGTGCACGCGAATGAGGTGCTGGCAGCTATCGCCTGGACAGCCGGTCTACTCAGGAACCCGGACCTGCTGATCGAAGCGTCGGATCGGGTGGCTCTGGCTGATATAGACGATAGCAGCGAAGAAGGACAAAAGGTGCTTGCATCAGCACAATATATTTTGAAAACGCTGGACAAGCCGGATGCGGCAGAGATTTCATTGGCAGATATGGCTGACATCATAAAGTTTGTCGCTGGTCTGAAATTGAATGGCGATGGCGTGATTCCTGCCGGCCAGATTACGGATGCCGGTTTACGCACAACGATCGAAGACATCATGAAGTGTCGCGGCTCGGCAGTGGATGTGAGCGGGAAGGCGGGCATCAATCAGGAAATAAACGATGCGTTTTTTGCGGAAGTTGCCATTTTTTTGGACTGGGCGATTACGGGTGACGCCGATGCCGATATTCAGTTTCTGGGTGACAAGACACAAGCCGCGGCTGGTGCCTTCCATGCCGTCAAGGAAAAGGTGGATGACTACTTCACGCGTTGCCAGATGGCCGCTTATGATGTGCGCGCAGCCGTCCCGTTAAGCCGCTCTACGGAGGATTATCAGGGCATTGCCGCACAAACTTTATCGGCAAAAAATACCGATATTGCAAGTTTTCCGCTTGCGACAGTGGAGCCAAACAAACCCCTGCCATTGATTTCCGGCCTCAATCCCGCCTGGCAAAAACAGATAGACGCGTTACGCGAGCAAACCATTGTGCCGGTATTTGGCAACAAGGAGAATTTGCTCGCGTCGGAGTGGGCCGCGCTTTGCGCCAAATTTGATGCATTTGAAAAATGGCAGTCCGCCAAGCCAGCGTGCTGTGTCGAACCGCTCGGCACAGCACGCCTGCGCGAGATATACGCGAGCGAGCACAGGGAAGCAATCGATGATTTGATCAACCAGGATAAAGCGGTGGAAAGCGAGGTAAAGGCAATCCTTTCAGTGGAAAAACTGCTGCACTATAAGCGCGACCTATTTAATCTGGTCAATAATTTCGTATCGTTTCGCAGCTTTTATACCGGCAGAGATAAAGCGATATTCCAGGTGGGAACGCTGTACCTGGACGGACGCAGTTGCGAGTTATGCGTGAGAGTTGACGATATTGGCAAACACGCTGAGTTTGCCAATATGAGCGGGCTGTATCTCGCATATTGCGATTGTGTGCGCAAAGGCGGCACGGAGAAGATGAGCATTGCCGCCGCCTTTACGGCGGGTGACTCCGATTTTCTAATGGTGGGACGAAACGGCCTATTCTATGATCGAAAAGGCCAGGACTGGGATGCCACTATTGTGCGAATCCTGGATCATTCGATCAGTATCCGCCAGGCGTTCTGGTCGCCATACAAGAAACTGAGCAAATTTATCGGCGATCAATTGCAGAAGATGGCCGCGTCGAAAGCCGCCGCATCGGATGAGAAACTGATCAAGGCGGCAGCAACGAGCAGCAAGCCGGTAGCGGCAGGTACAGCTCTCCCGTCAACGCCGAAGCCGCCATTCGACGTTGCCAAATTTGCCGGGATTTTTGCGGCGATAGGGTTGGCGCTCGGCGCTATCGGCGGCATCCTTGCAGCACTGGTCAGCGGAATATTGGGGTTACAATTCTGGCAAATGCCTTTGGCAATAATCGGTTTGATGTTATTGATTTCCGGCCCGGCAATGATTGTCGCGTGGTTCAAGTTGAAGAAACGCAACCTTGGCCCCGTGCTGGACGCAAACGGTTGGGCGATCAACGCGCGGGCGCGCATCAATATTCCATTTGGCACGTCGTTGACCAAGCTTGCCCGTCTGCCGGAAGGCTCGAGCCGCACGTTAGCCGATCCCTTTGCAGAAAAAAAGACGGTGTGGCCGTTTTATGTGTTGATTGCGGGCGTCATCGTCGCCCTGATCGTGATGTGGCAAACGGGCTTGTTTAACCCACCTCTAAACCAGTAATAATCGGGCTGGAACAAAAGCTGTTGTTGAAATTGTTTCAGCTTTTGATATGATTTTTTCAGCTTTACCGGAGAATAAACACCATGAATATTGACGAACTCAACTCGGTGGCCGAGGCTATTGTTGCGAAACAAAAAGGAATTCTCGCGGCGGATGAAAGCAACCCGACAATCAAGAAACGCTTTGATTTGATCGCGCTTGAATCCACCGAGGAAAATCGCCGGCGATACCGTGAAATACTTTTCACCGCGGGGGGTATCGAGCGCTACATCAGCGGTGTCATTCTTTTTGATGAAACATTGCGCCAGCACACCCGGGACGGCATGCCTTTCGCCGAATTGCTATCGAAGCGAGGGATCATACCGGGCATCAAAGTGGATAAAGGCGCAAAAGCACTGGCATTGTGCCCCGGTAACAAGATCACCGAAGGACTGGATGGATTGCGCGACCGGCTTGCAGAGTATAAGCAACTCGGCGCGAAGTTCGCCAAATGGAGGGCTGTGATGGAAATCGATGAACACGACCTGCCCTCGGCATACGCGATCCATGCGAATGCCCATGCCTTGGCGCGCTATGCTGCCCTTTGCCAGGAAGCCGGCATTGTTCCGATTGTCGAGCCCGAAATACTCATGGACGGCGCCCACACCATCGATCGGTGCGAAGCAGTCACCTCGCAAATGCTTGAAATTCTATTTGAGGAACTCAATGCGCATGGCGTGCGGTTCGAGGGGATGCTGCTCAAGCCGAATATGGTGATTTCAGGGATGAAATGCCCGGATCAAGCCAGCGCGCAACAGATTGCAGCAGCGACCATCCGTTGTTTGCGCCGCTACGTGCCTGCCGCGGTTCCTGGAATCGTATTCTTGTCGGGGGGTCAAAGCGCGGAGGAGGCAACCGATCATCTGAACGCGATAAATACGGGCGATGTCCATCAGCCGTGGCAACTCAGCTTCTCTTACGGGCGCGCGCTGCAAGCGCCGGTTCTAGCAGCCTGGAAGGGGCAGGAAAGCAATGTTGCCGCAGCACAGCGGACCTTCTTCAAGCGCTGCCAACTGAATGGCTTGGCTCGCGAGGGATTATATAGCCGGGCAATGGAAAACAACTAACTTAAAACAATAAAAACAACAAGATATGGGTATCTACGCGATAGCGGCGGTGGGCACAGGGGCTGCGCTGGGCGCATGGCTGCGCTGGTGGTTTGGCATGGCATTAAACCCGGTATTTCCTACCCTTCCGCTCGGCACATTGATGGCGAACCTGACCGGGGGTTATCTTGTCGGCATTGTGGTCGAGTATTTTCATCACAATACGATGCTGCCGCCCGAAGCACGGCTGTTTGCCCTGACCGGCTTTCTCGGCGGATTGACCACCTTCTCCACTTTTTCCGCTGAAACGGTCAACCTGCTGTTGCGCGAGCAATACGCCTGGGGTTGCCTCATTATTTTTTCACATCTGGCTGGTTCTCTGGCAATGACAGTATTTGGAATCATGACCATTAAATGGCTGGCGCAACATTAACCCGCTTGGCCGCTTAAGCCGCACAGTATCGGTTCGGGCGCTGAGTGAATTCAACCAGAAAAACGAATTGACGGGAGAAGGAAGATGAGAGGGAAAGACACGAAAGGCACCTTTCTCAAATTCTTTGTGAATGAATATCGGGAACATGATGGCGTTCTTCTATACGAATGGCTGCTGGAGCGCGCAAAAAAAAGCGGCTTGCACGGAGGCACCGCGATGCGCGCGGTAGCAGGTTTTGGGCGACACGGAATATTGCACGAAGAAACTTTCCTCGAGCTTGCGGCAGACCTGCCGGTAGAAGTGAGTTTTGCCGCGAGCGACGAGGAAATAAGGCACTTTCTGGATTTGCTGCAGGCGGAAAACCTGGACCTTTTTTACGTCAGATTCCCGGTCGAGTACGGTTTTTTACCGGTGTGAAAAGACTGGCTGAACCGATGGCGGCCTTTCACATCCACAACTCTGCTCCATTACGCTACGCTGCTGCACAGTGGTTTTGCATGGAGTTGAGCGACCTGCCTGTTGTGTGCGCAAGCGGGATCACACGGCTGCCACTGTCTTTCTTTATACATCTCGCAAAGCTGCAAAAAATTGCAAAGAAATTACCCCAACCTTCAGCCCATCTTTGCCCGTGTGGGAATACATTTCTGAATTACTTCCCTTCTGACGAGGATAGAGCCACAGGGAGCGTAACCCCGCCGCCCTCCTCTCTTTCGATACGCTCTGCTCTCCATACCAGGCCGATGATGAGCGCCACGATGACGATTTTTACGCGCACAACTGGTATTTCCTCGCATACATTAGGATATTGCATTGATGAGCCAAGAAAAAAACCCGGAGCAGGATCACTGCCGCCGGGCTTGAGGCATTTGCTAAAAGGAAAAACCGGCATTAACTTCGGCTAGCTGTTCCCCAGTTGAATCTTACTCGTTCTGGACGCGCCGCCTATTGGACTGAAGTACAACTTCAGGCGTGGGAAGGTGCCGGCAATAGGGAGTGATACAAAGTTTGGGATAGTCATGATCGACAAAATGGGGCAGCCTGATCTATTTAAACCATCGCTTTGTTACGGATCCGGCACCCATTTTCAGGATGGCGATAAGCTTTGCGCTGTTTTTCGAGGTGTTTTGGAGTTTTTCGGGGGTTTCCGGAGCTTTTTTAGGCATTTATGCTATATATAAGTATAACTCTACCATTTCGATTATCGCGTCGGTCGCCCGAGCCCTACTGGGCCGCGCCAATAAAAGGCTTACGATATGGCGGAAGAGCAGGACGAGAAAGCCAAACTGCCGCTAGCCGGAATATTTGCGTTGATCTCGATGATAAGCGGCGTCTTCATCTATCAGCAAATGTCACTCCAGACTTCCCGGCCAATCAACAAGGACACCGCAAGTCATATATTCTCGGCAAAGGGAACTGTACAGTCGCGCCTTTGGCAAGATCCATTCAAGGCGGTCGAAGCGCATCAGCTTAGCGAGAAACAGAAGCCGGAAATGTCGGGCCAAAAAGCGGGCGTTCCCTACCCGCTTCCCGATCTTATTCAGGTCATTGCAGAATCGGGAATTTCATCCGGACTTCGTGTTATACCGGTATTTGTCGATGGAAGCCCCTATTCCAGCGGCGCCGAGTCGCGACTGAACGATCGTTACGCCGTCGTATCGGCTTTGGGGGCTGCGGGATACGTACCTGAGTCAGGTGAATATATCCGGTTTTTCGAATGGACTCCCCAGAACATGACGACAGGCATGGTCCGCCTGGCAGTTCCGGTTGAATTGTTCATTCCGAAGTTGAAAATGCAAAATGAGCAAAATCGGCCTCGCGTTCTGGTTTTATGGTTAAAGGATCAGGATTTCAGCCAAGCGCCACTCCAGTCTCTGAACGAGCTACTGGCCGAATTCAGTAATGCGCTTAAAACTGGCGCGCCTCACGTAAGCTTGGCCTTTAGCGTGTTGGGACCCCGGTTTTCCACTAGCCTGAGCGCCATGC
>JBDTHR010000211.1:0-7135 GCA_039936855.1 Nitrosospira sp.
GCCAATTGGCGTCCTACTTCTTTTTATTTGCCTTGGCCTCACCCGCGTGCAAGTCGCTCTCTGGCTCGAACCAGGCGAGCTTCTGGTGCAGTTTCACGACTTCACCCACGATGATGAGCGTGGGCGGAATGAGATTGGCAGAAGTGGCGAGATCAGGAAGGGTCTCCAGTGAACCGGTCAGCACCCGCTGTTTGTGGGTGGTTCCCTGTTGCACGATTGCGGCTGGGGTGGTAGCCGGCAGGCCATGCGCGATCAGTTGGCGGCACAATACGGGCAATCCAAGCAGCCCCATGTAGACCACAATAGTCTGATGTGGCCGCGCCAGCATCGGCCAATCCAGATCCACGCTGCCGTCCTTGAGATGACCGGTCACAAAAACGCACGACTGGGCATAATCGCGATGCGTGAGCGGAATACCGGCATAAGCTGCCGCCCCGGTGGCCGCCGTAATGCCCGGCACGACCTGGAAAGGAACGGCCTGGCTGGACAGCGTTTCGATTTCTTCCCCGCCACGGCCAAAGATGAACGGATCGCCGCCTTTCAGCCGTAACACACGTTTGCCTTCTTTCGCCAACCGTACCAGCAACTCATTAATGGATTCCTGCGGCATGACATGCTTGCTGCGTTCCTTGCCCGCATAAATGCGGAGCGCATCGCGGCGCACCATGTCGAGTATTTCAGGCGAAACCAGGCGGTCGTACACCACCACGTCCGCTTGCTGCATCAGGCGCATCGCGCGAAAAGTCAGCAATTCGGGATCTCCGGGTCCGGCGCCTACGAGATAAACTTCTCCCTGCATCTCTTCCCCGACCTCTCTTTTTCCTGAGCTGTCAGCCTCGTTTTCCAGCAGACGCTCCAGATAAGCCGTGGCCGCCTCATCCCGGCCAGCGAAAATCATTTCGGCAAACGGCCCCTGCAGTGCACCTTCCCAGAATCTGCGCCTTTTTTCGGGACGTGCGAAACCTGCTTTCACCCGCTCGCGAAAATCGGCTGCATAAGCCGCGAGACGTCCATATGCTGCGGGTATCATGGTTTCCAGACGGGCTCGCAGCAATCGTGCCAGCACCGGGGATGCGCCCCCGCTGGAAACTGCGACTATAATAGGCGCCCGGTCTATGATCGAAGGCATGATGAAAGAGCATAAAGCCGGGGAATCGACTACATTAACCGGAATATGCAACTGCCGGGCGGCCTCTGATACTTTCTGGTTGACAATCGGGTCGTTGGTAGCGGCAATGACCAGAGCGGCATCATGCAGATGGTCTGCATGGAACGTCTCGGCGAGATAGGTGATCCTGCCCTGCTCGAGTTGCCCGTGCAATGCTCCATCGAGTTGTATCTGCATCTCGGCGCCGAGCTGTGGAGAAACCAGCGTGATATGTGCACCGGCGCGCAATAGCAACGTAACCTTGCGGGCAGCCACTTCCCCACCGCCGATCACCACGCAGTTACGATTTCTGATGTTGAAAAAAATCGGTAAAAATTCCATTTGTTCCATTCGAGTTTGACGACTGTATCCTCATACTTTACCTGAAAATGCGTATATAAATGAACTAGCCGATAAGTTAGAGCTATAGCTGTCGGCAGGAAACATGTTGCCTCTGCCTGATCCTGATTTTGCAGCTATCAGTCTCGCGTACACTCCTCGACTGGAATACAAGCTCGACATTGTTTTGGATTCATTTTCGAGGTTCATTTTTCATACCCCTCCTTATTTGCTATGATGCACCTCTTGCTTTGCGCGAAACGGCTTCATGCTCAACATTGATTTACATTGTCATTCCACGGCTTCGGACGGCTTGCTGACCCCCAGGCAACTGGTGGAGCACGCCGCCACGCAAGGAGTAGCGGTGCTGGCGTTGACCGATCACGACGATGTGGCTGGACTGGATGAAGCCCGTCGGACCGCGGTCGAGAAAAATATTCTCTTTATCAATGGGGTGGAAATCTCCGTTGACTGGCGCGGCCAGACCTTGCATATTGTCGGGCTTGATATAGATCCTGAATACCCGCAACTCGCGCAGGGCCTGACCTCCATACGCGAGGGCCGGATGGTGCGAGCCGGCAAAATCGCGGCACAGCTCGACAAATTCGGCATTCACGGCAGTTTTGAAGGCGCTTGCGGAAATGCCGGCGAGGGACACCTAGTAGGTCGGCTGCACTTTGCGCGTTTTCTGGTTCAGCAGGGTTACGCCAAAGACGTCAGATCGGTGTTCAAAAAATATCTGGTCAAGGGCAAACCCGGGTATGCGCCGCACCAGTGGGCGCCCTTGAGCGATGCGATCGATTGGATACGCAACAGCGGTGGCAGAGCGGTGATTGCCCATCCAGGCCGCTACAAACTGGGCAAGGGCGCATTGGACGAGTTGCTGCTTGAATTTCGTACCCTTGGCGGAGAAGCCATCGAGGTTATCACGGCCAGCCATACGCCGGAACAGTCCATACTGTTTGCGCGCCATAGTCAGCGGCTGGGTTTATTGGCTTCGCGCGGGTCCGATTTTCACGGGCCGGGCGAGAGTTATTTCGATCTGGGCCGGATGCCGCCATTGCCTGATTACTGCAAGCCGGTATGGCATGACTGGAAAGTAGCGGCATAATGGGCGAGTTACATGTTCACCATGCTCAACCTGCCTCGCCATCATCTCGCGTCCTGATGGATTATCTGGGTTTAAGTGACCTGCCTTAAGCATTCGACCTGACTTAAGCATTCGATTTTTTATGGATGCCCAAAAATTATAATTACACACTGTTCCTCACGTGGCCCAATTCTTTACCATTCACCCGGCTAACCCCCAGTTACGCCTGATACGGCAGGCGGCAGCTATCGTACGCGCCGGGGGTATCATCGCCTACCCTACCGATTCGTGCTATGCACTGGGGGGTCAACTGGGCGACAAGAGCGTCATGACGCGCATTCGCGCCATTCGGCAGGTGAATGAAGACCATCACTTTACCCTGATGTGCCGCGATCTGACTGAAATTTCCCATTACGCGAGGTTCGATAATCGCGGACACAGGCTACTCAAGGCGAGCACTCCCGGTTGTTATACTTTTATCTTCGAGGCGACGCGAGAGGTCCCGCGCCGCTTGTTGCATCCGAAACGCGCCACCATCGGCGTGCGGATTCCCGATCATCCTGTGATTCAGGCGTTGCTGGCCGAATTGGATGAGCCCCTGTTGAGTTCCACCTTGATGTTGCCCGGGGAAGAGTTTCCCCTGAATGATGCGGAGGAAATCCGCGCGCGCCTGGAGCATCATGTCGAACTGGTGCTGGATGGCGGCGCCTGCGGCCTGGAGATGAGTACCGTGGTTGATTTGACCGGGGACACGCCAGAGATCATCCGGGAAGGCAAGGGGAGTCTTCAACCTTTCGGAAAGATGCATGGATAGCATCATCCAGAATGTCGCTATTTATGCACTGCCGGTAATTTTTGCCATTACGCTGCATGAAGCCGCGCATGGGTATGTGGCCAAGCACTTCGGTGATCTCACCGCCTATTCACAGGGACGCGTCAGCCTTAATCCACTTCGGCATATCGATCCTGTCGGTACAATTCTGCTTCCCCTGGTAACGCTGTGGCTGGGCGGGATCCTGTTCGGCTGGGCCAAGCCGGTACCGGTCAACTTCGCAGCATTGCGACGTCCCAGGCAGGACATGCTTTGGGTAGCGCTGGCTGGGCCGGGTGCAAATCTTTTCATGGCGTTGCTCTGGGGGTTCGTGATCAAGATCGGCCTCGGCTTGCCTGAGGGTAATCTCTCGACACCCATGATCCTGATGGGCGAAGCGGGCATCAAGATCAATGTAATATTGATGGTGCTGAATCTGCTGCCGCTACCGCCGCTGGACGGAGGCCGTGTTGCGGTAAGCCTGCTGCCACCCCATTTGGCGCAGCATTTTGCAAAGATTGAGCCTTATGGTTTTATGATACTCGTGCTGCTTTTGATGACAGGCGTACTCGGTGCGATGATCGGACCTTTTATCGCCATTACGATACATCTGGTGGCATGGGTATTCGGATTCTGAATGTAGTGAACGGTTGACCGGGAATAACGGTCGAGGATAATCAAGGAAAAATAGAGTATGTTCGCTGATCGGGTTTTGTCGGGGATGCGCCCCACCGGTGCCCTGCATTTGGGGCACTACCATGGCGTGTTGAAGAATTGGATCGAGCTGCAGCACCAGTTTGAATGTCTTTTCTTCGTTGCCGACTGGCATGCTCTCACGACGCACTACGATACACCGGAAGTCATCGAGCAACATGTCTGGGATATGGTGATAGATTGGCTTGCCGCGGGCGTGGACCCGGCACAGGCAACCTTGTTCATCCAGTCGCGAGTACCGGCACACGCCGAACTGCATTTGCTGCTTTCGATGATTACACCGCTGGGTTGGCTGGAACGCGTGCCCTCTTATAAGGATCAGCAGGAAAAACTATCCGAAAGAGAGCTGAGCACTTACGGGTTCCTGGGATATCCCTTGCTGCAAAGCGCAGATATTCTCATTTATCGCGCCACGCGCGTGCCGGTGGGCGAAGACCAGGCGCCACATATCGAGTTTACCCGCGAAATTGCCCGCCGCTTTAACCACATATACGGCAAGGAAGTGGGATTTCGCGAAAGAGCGGAAGCGGCGATAAAAAAGCTGGGTTCAAAAAAATCCAGGGTCTATCGCGAGCTACGAAATCGCTACCAGGAGCACGGGGATCAGCAGGCATTGGCAGCGGCGAAGTCATTGCTGGACGAGCAGCAGAACGTGAGCCTGGGCGACCAGGAACGATTATTCGGGTATCTCGAAGGTGGCGGGAAAATGATTCTTTCCGAACCGGGAGTGATGCTCACTCTTGCTTCAAAAATGCCGGGGCTGGATGGGCAAAAGATGTCCAAATCATACAATAACACTATCAGCTTGCGAGAGGATCCCGCCAGTGTGATAAAGAAGATTCGTACAATGCCGACAGACCCTGCGCGTGTCCGACGCAGTGATCCTGGCGATCCCGAAAAATGTCCACTTTGGCAATTCCACCTGGTTTATTCGACTGACGAAACCAAAAAGTGGGTGCAAGAGGGATGCGTAAGCGCCGGTATCGGATGCCTGGACTGCAAGCAGCCTGTCATCGACGCAATACTGGCCGAGCAGAAGCCCATGCATGAACGCGCCCAGGTGTATGAGGAAGATCCCAGCCTGGTGCGGAACATCATCGCCGATGGGTGTGAGAAAGCCGATAGACTGGCGCAGGAGACCATGCGGGACGTCAGGGAAGCAATGGGGCTGGATTACGCTTGAGCGCTTTGCCTGCTACTTTTCATGGATTGGTGTTGTGTCTGTAGCACGGCGGCATAGCGAGTACATGCGGAGCGCGTGCGGATATTGGGGGTATTCAGGATGAATGATTCCTGTGACTCTTCCGTCGCCAGTTCGGTGGCGACGATCCGTGGTGAACCGCTGGCCAGGCTGCCTTCGGATTTGTATATCCCGCCAGACGCACTGGAAGTATTTCTCGACACTTTTCAGGGACCGCTTGACCTGCTGCTTTATCTTATCCGCAAGCATAATCTGGATGTGCTGGATATTCCCATGGCGGAACTCACGCGGCAATATATGGGCTATATCGAGATGATGCGGGCTAACAAACTGGAGCTGGCGGCGGAATATCTGCTGATGGCAGCAGTTCTGATTGAAATCAAATCTCGTATGCTGCTGCCGCTGCCGGTTTTGCTGGCTGAGGAAGAAAATGACCCGCGCGCCGAACTGGTGCGGCGTCTTCTGGAGTACGAACAAATGAAAGCCGCTGCGCAGCGACTCAGCGAGTTGCCACAAGCTGGACGTGATTTTACGGTAGCGGGGATTCAAGTTGATCAGGCGGTTATCGAGTACTTGCCGGAAGTCAGCGCGGATAATCTCCGCGACGCCTGGCTTATGCTGATGGCGCGCTCCCATGCGAACCGGCGGCACCATGTCACTCGGGAAGAACTTTCGGTTCGTGCCCATATGAGTCGTATCCTGCATCAGTTACAGGGACATAACTTTGTCGAGTTCAATGAGTTGTTCAATTCAGCAGCCGGGGTGCCGGAATTGGTGGTGACTTTTCTAGCGTTGCTGGAGCTTGTCAGGGAAAACCAGGTGGAGGTAAGCCAGCCTCGCGCTTTCGGAATTATTTATGTCAGGCCAATCAGTGCCCTCGTCGCCAGTTAGTATTGCAGGTGCATCCAATCCTCGAGGAATTAAACAAATTCTTGAGGCGGCGTTGCTTACCAGCCAGGACCCATTACCTTTATCGGAACTGAAGAAGCTGTTCAATGGGGAGCTGGGTGCGGAAGTTCTGCGTCGCTTGCTCGAAGAGTTGCGTCAGGACTGGGATGGGAGAGGAGTAGAACTGGTGAGTGTTGCCGGCGGCTGGCGCTTCCGTGCCCGCCCTGAAATACAGGAATTTCTTGAACGGCTTAACCCCCAGAAACCGCCGCGATACTCTCGTGCTGTGCTGGAAACGCTTTCCATCATTGCGTATCGCCAACCGGTAACTCGCGGCGACATCGAGGAAATACGAGGTGTTGCTGTTTCGGGGCCTGTGCTCAAGGCGCTGGAGTCGCGTGGCTGGATAACAGCGGTTGGACATCGGGACGTCCCCGGTCGACCCGCCTTGTACGCAACGACGATGGACTTTCTCAACGATTTGAATCTGTGTTCCATTGAGGAATTGCCATCACTGGAAGATCTGGGGTCGTTGATGGCACCGGAGGACGCTACGGAAATGCCATCGGCTCAAGTCCCGCCTGCGTGTACTGAACCTGGCGGGTCAGGGACGCCGCTTTTGCATGCTTCGCAGGAGTCGGAAGCCTCTCAGGCAGCCTCGGCGCCTAATGTCACCGAGGTAGCTGAGCAAAAATAACCTTCGCAAAGCGGACGCTGGTGATGCGCCAGGCTGCCTAACAGGGAAGCCAGCCGAGGCTGATCAATGCACATGGTCTCCTGGCGGGGGCAATATTTCTTTTTCGCGATTAAGCTGTGCGACCTGCTGCATCAGCATATCGGTATTTGACCATCCCGGGCCATCGGCATCCGGGATCCAGCGGGCGCGCAGATAGCCGAAGCGGTCCACCAGGAACTCCATGTGCGGCGGCAAGGTGCCCTCCCCCA
>JBDTHR010000212.1:0-6735 GCA_039936855.1 Nitrosospira sp.
AACTTCAGCGCAGGTCCGGCGGTATTGCCGGCGGAAGTTCTGCAACAAGCGCGTGATGAAATGCTCGACTGGCATGGCAGCGGCATGTCTGTTATGGAGATGAGCCACCGCGGCAAGGAATTCATGTCCATCGCGGCGAAGGTTGAAGCTGATTTTCGCGAACTGGGGGGCATCCCGGCCAATTATAAGGTTCTGTTTTTATCCGGTGGCGCCTCCACGCAATTTGCCATGGCGCCCATGAACCTGCTGCGCGGTAAAAAAAGCGCCAACTACGTCAATACGGGCCAGTGGTCGAAGAAAGCCATCCAGGAAGCGAAGAGATATACGACCGTAAATGTCGCGGCCTCATCCGAGGATGCCCATTTCACCTATGCTCCACCGCAGGATACGTGGAATATCGATCGCGACGCGGCCTATCTGCATTACACGCCCAATGAGACCATCGGCGGAGTGGAGTTCGACTGGGTTCCGGATTTATCACATCTGGGCGTGGACATGCCCCTGGTGGCGGACATGTCCTCCAGCTTTATGTCACGCCCCATCGATGTGGCCCGGTTCGGGGTGATTTATGCCGGCGCGCAGAAAAACGTCGGCCCCGCCGGATTGTGCATTGTCATTGTCCGCGATGACTTGCTCGGACAAACCATCCCCGGCACCCCGACCATGTTCGACTATAAAATCCACGCGGATAACGACTCCATGTATAACACTCCGCCGACCTACGCCATGTATATTACCGGCCTTGTACTGGAGTGGTTGAAAAAGAATGGCGGGCTGGCTGAAATGGAAAAGGTAAACGTTGCCAAGGCCAATTTGCTGTACGGCTTGTTGGACACCACCGATTTTTACCACTGTCCTGTCGCCCGGCCTGATCGCTCACGCATGAACGTGCCGTTCACGTTAAAAAACCCCGCACTCGATGAAGAATTTCTGAAACAGGCCAAGGCACGCGGCTTGATCCAGTTGAAGGGCCATCGTTCAGTGGGAGGAATGCGCGCTTCGATATACAACGCCATGCCCCTCGAAGGGGTAAAGGTCCTGGTTGAATTCATGAATAAATTTGCGAGTGACCATGCCTGAACGCGCACATAAAATTTTCCGGATACTTACGCTCAACCAGATTTCACCGTTGGGCCTGAAGTTGTTTGACACGAATCATTACACCGTCGGGGAGGATATTGCCGAGCCGGATGCGATCCTGGTGCGTTCACACAACATGCTGCAAATGGATATCGCACCCAGCGTAAAAGCAATAGGCCGTGCGGGTGCAGGCACCAATAACGTTCCGGTGAAAGACATGAACCTTCGCGGCGTGCCGGTATTCAACACGCCCGGTGCAAATGCCAATGCGGTGAAAGAGCTCGTGCTTGCCAGCTTGCTGATGGCGTCACGCAACCTGATCCCGGCGATACGCTTTGCCGAGGAATTGAAGGGCGATAACGCGACGCTGCACAGACTGGCCGAGGGCGGCAAGAAGCAATTCGCGGGAATCGAATTGCCGGGACGCACGCTGGGGATTGTAGGCCTGGGCGCGGTGGGACGACTGGTAGCGGACGCGGCGCTACGGCTTGGCATGAAGGTGATGGGCTATGATCCGAATATAACGGTAGACGCAGCCTGGAATTTATCTGCCAATGTCAAACGTGCCGAGAGCATGGAGGATCTGCTGCGCAATAGTGAATTTGTCACGTTGCATGTGCCCCTGCTGGACGCAACACGTCACCTCATCAATCAAAAGCTCGTGTTGAGCATGAAAACCGGCACGATTCTGCTCAACTTCTCTCGTGACGGTGTCGTCGACGAAAATGCCATACTCGAAGGAGTCGACTCCGGCAAAATAAAATATTATGTTTGCGATTTTCCCAGCCAGTTACTGCAGCACCGAACGACTGTGATCACGCTGCCGCATCTGGGCGCATCGACCGTGGAAGCAGAGGAGAATTGTGCGGTAATGGTGGTAAACCAGATGATTGATTATCTGGAAAACGGGAACATTACCAACGCGGTCAATTTTCCCAACATAACAATGGAACGCGGATCCCACTTTCGCCTGGCGGTAGCAAATTCCAACGTGCCCAACATGCTGGGGCAGATTTCCACCAGTATGGCCACAGCAGGTCTTAACATTCTTAATATGGGCAACAAATCCCGTAGCGAGATGGCCTACACGCTGGTTGACGTCGACAGGCCCGTTCCGCAGAAAACAATAGATGGGATCGCGGCAATTCATGGCGTATTAATGGTGCGCTACGTGCCAATATTGGCTAATTAATTATAGCCATTATAAAAATCCATTCTCGATGACCGGTCAACTCAAACAGCTACGCGACAAGATAGACATGATAGACAGCCAGTTGCTCAAGCTGATGAGCGACCGCGCTGGTCTTGCGCAAGAGATCGGGCAGATCAAGAACGGAACGGCATATCGCCCCGAACGGGAGGCCCAGGTGTTGGCCCGGTTGTGCGAGATCAATCCCGGACCACTGCCAAACGAACATATCGTTCAATTATTTACGGAAGTCATGTCTCTGTGCCGATCCATGGAAGAACCTTTGACGATAGCATATCTGGGCCCCCGGGGGACTTTTTCGGAAGAAGCCGCGTTAAAGCGCTTCGGTGGCGTAGTAACGACCCTTGCCTGCACCTCGATAGACGATGTATTCAGAACAGTGGAGTCGAGTGCAGCGAATTATGGGGTCGTGCCTGTGGAGAACTCCACCGAAGGCGCGGTGGGCAGGTCTCTGGACCTGCTGCTGCAAACGCCGTTAAAGGTGTGCGGTGAAATCGCGTTGCCCATACATCAGCTTCTTCTCGCGCGGCATGCTGATCTTGCACGCATTACAAAGATTTACTCTCATCCTCAATCATTCTCTCAATGCCATGAGTGGCTTAACGCCAACCTGCCTCATTTGACGGGACTGGCGCGGATCAATGCGGCAAGCAACGCAGACGCGGCAAGGCTGGCAGCAGAGGATGAAAATGCGGCAGCGGTAGCCGGGAGAAAAGCGGGGGAGGTATTCGGGCTTACGGTTTGTGCTGAAAACATCGAAGACGATCCCAATAACACGACGCGTTTTCTCGTAATCGGAAGAGAGGAAGTAGCGCCGTCAGGCAAGGATAAAACTTCATTGGTCATATCGGCCAAAAATCTTCCGGGCGCAATACACGGGTTACTGGCTCCTTTCGCGGATCACGGCGTCAGCATGAGCCGCCTGGAGTCGCGGCCTTCCCGCGCGGGTTTATGGGAGTATGTGTTTTTTGTGGATATCGAAGGTCATCAGCAAGATGCCAGGGTTGCGAAAGCGCTACAGGAATTGCAAGAGAAGGCAGCCTTTCTGAAAGTACTCGGTTCTTATCCCACACTGTAACTGTATCCCTGAATGATCAATCTCGGAAATGGAAGCCCATACGGCTAATCCACCCGTTTTCAACTTTTACCAGTTTTTTTGCTGTATTTCGACAATTTATGGATTTGAACTCATGAATGTTTGTGATCTGGCTCCTGAATATATTCGCGCCATCAGTCCCTATCAGCCCGGCAAACCCATCTCTGAACTGGCGCGGGAGATGGGAATGGATGAGCGTGCGATCATCAAGCTGGCATCCAATGAAAATCCGTTGGGAACAAGTCCGCTGGCTCGCGAGGCGATGCGCAATGCGCTGGATGAAGTGTCACTTTATCCGGATGGAAGCGGTTTCGAATTAAAAGCAGCGTTATCCCAGCGTTATGACATAACCAGCGATCAGATTGTGCTAGGCAACGGTTCCAATGACGTTCTGGAGCTGGCGGCGCGTGTATTTCTGAAGCCGGGCGCTTCAGCGGTATATTCGCAACATGCCTTCGCGGTCTATCCGCTGGTGACGCAGGCGGCAGGCGCAAGCGGAATATCGATCCGCGCCCGAAATTACGGCCATGATCTCGATGCCATGCTGGATGCGGTCGAACCTGAAACCCGTATGGTGTTTATTGCCAATCCCAATAATCCCACCGGCACGCTGCTGGCTGCAGCGGATGTCTTACGTTTCCTGGAACGGGTATCGCCAGATGTACTGGTCGTACTGGACGAAGCTTATAACGAATACTTGCCGAATCCCCTCAAGGCTGACAGCATTGCCTGGCTGAAGCGTTTCCCCAATCTGCTGGTCACCCGCACGTTTTCCAAGGCTTATGGCATGGCGGGTGCACGCGTGGGCTTCGGTCTTGCGCATCCTGACGTCAGCGGCTTGATGAATCGGGTACGTCAACCGTTCAACGTGAATAGCATTGGCCTTGCTGGCGCAGTAGCCGCGCTGGAAGATGTGGAATTCGTGAAACGCTCCTACGCGCTCAATCAGGCGGGAATGCTCCAGATTACCACCGGGCTGCGGCAACTTGGCATCGAATACATTCCGTCCTACGGCAATTTTTTGAGCTTCCGGGTGCAGGGAAATATCAAAGCGGTAAATGAGAACCTTCTTAAGCAGGGCGTCATCGTCCGCCCCATCGGTCTTTATGAAATGCCAGAGTATCTTCGTGTCACCGTTGGGCTCGAATCGGAAAACCAGAGATTTCTGAAGTCGCTCGAGTTGGCGCTTGACGCTGCCCAAGGCACAATTTCCGAAGCCACACCTGCATCGCACCCGGAAACGACCCGCGACGCAACCCCTGTAACAGAAACCGGAGAATCCGCTTGATCATCGTTATGAATAGTGGCGCCAGCGGCGAACAGATTGACGCAGTGGTAACCAAGATACAAAGCTTCGGTCTTGACGCGAATGTTTCCCGCGGTACCGAACGCACGGTTATCGGCGCTATCGGCGACGAGCGCAAACTCAACCCGGAAATGTTCGATTCCTTGGGCGGCGTCGAATTTTCAATGCACATCGTCAAGCAGTACAAGATCGTTTCGCGTGAATCGCACAAGCACGACTCGATAATAAACGTGGGTGGCGTACCGATTGGCGGCAACCAGGTGCAGGTGATTGGAGGCCCGTGCTCGGTGGAAACGCAGGAACAAATGGATCTGGCCGCACAACAGGTTTCCGCGGCGGGTTGCAAACTGATGCGGGGCGGCGCATTCAAGCCGCGCACCAGTCCGTATACGTTTCAGGGAAATGGTGAAGAAGGTCTGAAAATGTTCCGCAAGGCTGCGGACAAGCACGACCTGCGCATCGTTACCGAACTGATGGATGCACGCATGCTCGACACCTTTCTCAGGTATGACGTGGACGTGATCCAGATCGGTACCCGCAGTATGCAGAATTTCGAACTTCTGAAAGAAGTGGGACGCACCAACAAACCGGTGATACTCAAGCGCGGAATGTCCGCGACGATCTCCGAGTGGCTGATGGCTGCTGAATACATTGCCGCCGGCGGCAACCACAACATTATTTTTTGCGAGCGCGGCATACGCACCTTTGAAACAGCCTATCGCAATGTATTGGATGTAACCTGCATCCCGGTACTGAAAAAAGAAACCCATTTGCCCGTGATCGTCGATCCTTCTCATGCCGGAGGCAAGACCTGGATGGTACCTGCGCTCGCACGTGCGGCCATCGCTGCGGGTGCGGATGGCTTATTGGTGGAGATGCACCCCAACCCAAGCGAAGCCTGGTGTGATGCGGATCAGGCGTTGAATCCGCAGGAATTCCATGCCCTCATGGGCTCACTTAAAGGAATAGCGGAAGTAATCGGTCGAAGTTTGTAACTCAAGTTCGTTTCGATAACAGTCGCCCCTTATTATGACAAACGTCGTGATCAACAAGCTGGTGATTATCGGCGTCGGCCTGATCGGTGGTTCTTTCGCACTGGCGTTACGCAAGGCAGAGCTGGCCAGGCATATCACAGGTGTAGGTCGCAGCCGGGAAAACATGACGCGTGCCCTGAAGCGGGGGTTGATAGACGAGATTGCCGGTGACCTTCCATCGGCGTTGAAACGTGCGGATATCGTATTTCTTGCCGTACCCGTCGGTCAGACCGGCGAAATCATGGCGAAGATTTCCCCATACCTTGAACCTGACTCGATAGTGACCGATGCCGGCAGCACCAAACAGGATGTCATCGCGGTGGCGCATTCTCATCTGGCTGGAAGGTTGCACAATTTCGTTCCGGGCCATCCCATTGCGGGAGCGGAACAAAGTGGTGCGGGCGCGGCTCGCCCCGACCTGTTCCGTGACAAAAACGTAGTATTGACGCCGCTGGAAGAAACCAGCGGCAACGCGGTAGATCGCGTAAAAGAATTATGGGAGGCGTGTGGTGCACAAGTCTCCCTGATGAGCGCCCGTCAGCACGACAAGATCCTTGCCACGATAAGCCACCTTCCCCATATGCTGGCATTCGCGCTGATGAACCATGTCTACCACACTGGTCATGGACCGGAGGGTACGCCTTGTCCGAATGATCCGCTACACTTTGCCGGCACCGGCTTTCGCGATTTCACCCGCATTGCCGCGAGTTCCCCCGAAATGTGGCGGGATATATGCCTTGGCAATCGCGAAGCCCTGGCTGATCAAATCGATGATTATCAGCGCGAACTGACCGACTTACGCGAAATGCTCGCACGCGGCGATGGTGACGCGCTGGAAAAGGCTTTCGCCAGTGCACGTGAAGCGCGGCAACAATGGCTGAAAAAAACGTCCTGAATCTGGTATATCATACTAGCCCGGATGCTTCATGAATTCGCGTGATGACTGCGCAGGATTTTATTTTGTAGGGAGATTTTGTGAAAGAGTGGCGTAGTAATTCATACGCCCGAC
>JBDTHR010000213.1:0-4540 GCA_039936855.1 Nitrosospira sp.
GCGTTCCGCCAGGTTTCCCGACAGCGTGCTGAAAGCGGATCTGGCCGACAGGGAGGATATTCGTCATTTACCGCTGGTAACGATAGATGGGGAAACTGCACGCGACTTTGACGACGCAGTGTATTGCGAACGTGAAGGAAAAAGTTACAAGTTATATGTAGCCATTGCGGATGTCAGCCACTATGTTTGCGCCGCGGATGCGCTTGATCGCGAGGCTTTGAATCGAGGCAACTCGGTTTATTTCCCGCGCCGCGTTATCCCGATGTTGCCGGAAGTGCTTTCAAACGGTCTATGTTCGCTTAACCCGCAGGTGGAGCGATTATGCATGGTATGCGAGATGACCATTGACGCAGCGGGGGATTTTCAGGGGTATCGTTTTTATCCTGCGGTCATGTTTTCCCAGGCACGGCTTACCTATACCCAGGTGGCAGCGATGCTGGACAACCCCAAGGGTGAGGATGCGAAGCAATACAAGAGCCTTCTTCCGCACATTCAATTGCTTTACAAATTATTCAAGGTATTGTTCAAAGCACGAGGCAAGCGCGGCGCGATCGATTTTGAAACGATTGAAACCCAGATGATTTTCAACGATCAGGGCAAAATCGAGTGCATTCTTCCGGTGAAGCGCAATGATGCCCATCGGTTGATCGAAGAATGTATGCTGGCGGCGAACGTGTGTGCCTCTGATTTCTTGCAGAAACATGAGCAACCCACGCTCTATCGTATCCACGAAGGACCTACCCCCGAAAAGCTGCTGGCCCTGCGTGACTTCCTCAAGGAATTCGGCATTCAGCTAAATGGCGGCGACGAGCCAAGCGCCAAAAATTATGCCAGGACACTGAGCAGGATCAAGGACAGGCCGGATGCGCAACTCTTGCAGACAGTGATGCTGCGATCGTTGCGCCAAGCGGTTTACAGCCCGGACAACGTTGGCCATTTCGGGCTGGCATACGAATCATATACCCATTTTACGTCACCTATCCGTCGCTATCCCGATCTGCTGGTGCACCGTGCGATCAAGGCAGTATTGAATGGCGGAACGTATTCTCCCGGCGACTGGCACGAACTGGGTGTGCATTGCTCACAGACAGAGCGTCGTGCAGACGATGCCAGCCGCGATGTAGAGTTGTGGCTTAAATGCTATTACATGCAGGACAGAATAGGGGAGTGCTTTGAAGGCGTGATCAGCGGCGTAACCGGTTTTGGCCTTTTCGTGGCGCTGGATGGTATTTACGTGGAAGGGCTTGTTCACATTTCGGAATTGCCCAGGGACTATTTCCATTTCGATGCCGGCAAGCACATGTTGCTGGGTGAGCGCAGCGGCAAGCGTTACCGCCTCGGTGACCGGATCGACGTCAAGCTGGTGCGGGTCGACCTGGAATCCAGCAAGATCGATTTTATCCTTGCAGAAGCCAGTTCACGCGATACGGAAAATCAAAGTTAGTTCCGCGTCGATTCACAAGCGCAGGATGGATAGTGCTCCGATCAGCCGGAGTCGTCACATTCCTGACTGGTTCACTGACTCATTGACCTGGTTATAGATGTCCAACATACGTCTTATATTCGGCTTCCACGCTATTACCAGCCGGCTACGGCAAAATCCGGCAAGTATCAAGGAAATTTTTCTGGATGCCGAGCGCCGGGACCAACGCGCGCGTGACTTGGCAAAGCTTGCAGAAACCCAGGAGGTCCGGTTGATCTCATGCGATAACACCAGGCTCGCTACGATGGCCGGCGGTGTGCGCCATCAGGGCGTGGCAGCGAATATAGATGCCTCTCGCAGTCATGTGGATATAGACGATGTGCTTGATACGTTGACTGAACCAGGGTTGCTGCTGGTACTGGACGGTATCCAGGACCCGCATAATCTGGGTGCCTGTCTGCGGGTGGCGGATGCATTCGGCGTTCATGCCGTGATCGCGCCGAAGGACCGTGCCGTCGGACTCACCGCTACGGTGCATAAAGTGGCGAGCGGCGCAGCCGATGCCGTGCCCTACGTTTCCGTGACTAATCTGGCCCGCACGTTGCGCGAGTTGAAGCAGCGCGGTATATCGATAATCGGAGCAACAGCCGATTCGGATATCGATCTCAACTCTGTGGCGCTGGATGGGCCCGTTGCCTGGGTTTTTGGCGCGGAAGGGAAAGGTATGCGCCGGTTGACGCGGGAGATCTGTGATTCCCTTGTTGCCATCCCCATGCTGGGCAGTGTGGAAAGTCTTAATGTTTCTGTCAGCGCCGGCATATGCCTGTTTGAGACTCGCCGGCAGCGCGCCATGCACGAAACCGCCGGGTAGCTCGCTATAAAGACCCCTGTCGCGCTTGCGTGAGACTTATCCAGTTTCGTCGATACCGGTTTAAATGCTTTCGCCAATTGATATTTCTTGCCCGGTTCAGTATAGTATCCGGCTTTTCAACCTAAACCCGGCAGTTGGCTCCGTAGTGAGTTCACCAGAAAGGTGAAGCTCACGGATACGAAAATCCTTTTCAGTTATAGCGCATGGTTGATAATGAGCAGTCAACTGACGGATTCGGGTTCCACCCTTGCCTCACCGTGTTCGCATCGCGGGAGGTTCTATCCATGAGGAGACTGCATGCGACATTACGAAATCGTTTTTATTGTCCACCCTGACCAGAGCGAGCAGGTTCCCGCGATGATCGAGCGTTACCGCGGAATCGTTACTGCGAAAAATGGCCAGGTTCACCGTCTGGAAGATTGGGGGCGCCGCCAGCTCACGTATCTGATCCAGAAGGTTCACAAGGCGCATTACGTTCTGATGAACATCGAATGTGACCAGGAAACGCTGGACGAGCTGGATCATTCGTTTAAATTCAACGACGCGATATTGCGGCATCTCACCACTAAACTGGGCGGACCGGTCACGACACCTTCGCCGATGATGCGCGAAGAAAAGCCGAGGTCAGCCGCGCCAGTCGCAGAGGGGATTAAAGAAACCACGCTCGCGACGTAACCCAACAATAATTGAACTGCAACCAGACTGTAATTTGCGGAAAGATTATCGAAATCGATAGTTTGCGTTATACACCGGCGGGCGTGGCGGTGACGGAATTCAAGATTAGCCACGCCTCCCTCCAGATCGAAGCAGATAAGCCGCGCCAGGTGGAGTGCGAAATTTCAGCAGTGGCGCTAGCGCAGATGGCTGAAACCATCGCGGGTATCGCGCCCGATACGCTGGTGAAACTCGCGGGTTTTCTGGCAAAAAAAAGCCGGATGAGCTTGCAGCTGGTGCTGCATGTGAACAAAGTTGATCTTATTTAAATTATTCAGGCCCCCATTTCAAGACAGGAAAAATCATGGCTCGTTTTATTTCAAGACGTAAAGATGGCAAAGACAAGGACAAGGACAAAAAGGCCAACCGCCCGTTGTTCAAGCGCAGGAAATTCTGCCGTTTTACCGCGGAAGGCATTAAAACCGTGGATTACAAGGACATTGAGTTATTGAAAGATTTCATCAATGAAAATGGCAGGATCATTCCGGCCCGCATTACCGGTACCAAGTCGCGTTACCAGCGCCAGCTAAGTGTTGCTATTGAGCGCGCGCGCTTTCTCGCGTTGCTTCCTTACACCGATTTGCACTGAGGAGCGACGATATGCAGATCATACTGATGGAAAAAATTCTCAATCTCGGCCAGTTGGGTGACGTTGTCAAAGTCAAGAACGGGTATGCGCGGAATTTCCTTATTCCGCAAGGCAAGGCGAAGCGGGCGACACAGACAGCCATTGCCGAGTTCGAGGTGAAGCGCGCGGAATTGGAAAAGACCCACGCGGATATCCTGGCTGCTGCTCAGGCGCGCGCGGAAAAACTGGACGGACTAATGTTGCAGATCAGCCAGAAAGCGGGTGTTGACGGCAAACTGTTCGGTTCAGTTACCAACGCCGATATCGAGGAAGCACTGAAAGCCCAGGGATTCGAGATTGAACGGGTAATGATACGCATGCCGCAAGGTTCATTGAAGCAGGTGGGAGATCATCCTGTCACGATTGCATTGCACAGTGAAGTACTGGCAAGTATTGTTGTCTCCGTTTTAGGCGAGACTACTTTCTGAAAGTACGTCCATCTGCAACAGGGCATTCCTGCGAGGTAGTTCTGAATGACCCCGAATGATCTTCTGATTTCGAGTCCCGGCTGCCAACCCAGCGTTGGTAGCCGGGGGCTTGACGGGAGATTTCTGCATAGGTTTCCCAAAGGGCTGCTTACAGGCTCTTTTCTCTTTTCTCTTTTTCCGTATTTCCCTATCGTACGGATGGTAAAATCTTCCCCTTCTCCGTAATATCACCCGGATCCCATGGCTCAATTCCTTACCGCAGCCAACAACGATCAGTTGCTTGAATCCTACAAAATGCCGCCACACTCGGTTGAGGCGGAGCAATCTGTGCTGGGTGGGTTGATGCTTGATAACTATGCCTGGGATAAAGTGGCTGACGTCATCACCGAGGATGATTTTTACCGGCAGGACCATCGGCTCATTTATCGACACATTTGCAAATTGGTGGAGCATAGCAAACCCGCGGACGTGGTGAC
>JBDTHR010000214.1:0-6572 GCA_039936855.1 Nitrosospira sp.
CATTCTCCGCGTTCTGTTGATATCCCTCTGCGACAGCCGCTCCGACCGTTCGACCCCTTGCGGGCCGATGACCCAGCTCAGCGGACGCCTTTCCTTGCCAATCGCATCCTGGAGCAGATTCAGGCCCTGCATGAATGCATCCGGACGCGGCGGACACCCTGGAACATAAATATCCACCGGGATGAATGCATCCACTCCCTGTACCACGCTGTAAATATCGTACATACCCCCGGAATTGGCGCAGGAGCCCATCGAGATAACCCAGCGCGGTTCCAGCATTTGCTCGTAAAGCCGCTGAATCACCGGCGCCATCTTCATGAATACGGTGCCGGAGATGACGATCAAGTCGGCCTGGCGGGGTGAGGCGCGGATCACTTCGGCGCCGAATCGGGCAATGTCATATTTGCTGGTGAAGCTCGTGGCCATTTCCACGTAACAACACGAGAGACCGAAGTTGTAAGGCCAGACGGAATTTTTGCGGCCCCACGCAACGAGATCTTGCAGCCGCGCCAGTAATACACTGCGTTGCCCGTCTTCTTCGATACCATGGTTATTGCGTATGACTGGCTGGTGGCGTAGCGACTCAATTGACCCAGCGGGCTCGCGGGACTCGATTGGTTCGATTGATTCGGCTGCCTTGGTTGCCTTGCTCAGCGACCATCGCATTGTTCGGCCTCCCTTTGTCCATGGGAACGATGTCCGCTGGAACCCCAGTCCAGCGCGCCCAACGTCCATAAATAAGCCAGTGCCGCGCCCAGAACACCGATGAAGATAACCACCTCGATATACCCAACCCAGCCCAGTTCGCGAAAAGCGACCGCCCAGGCAAAGAGGAACACAGCTTCCACATCGAAGATCACAAAGAACATTGCGATCAGATAAAATTTGGCGGACAGACGCAATCGCGCAAAACCCACGGTGACAATACCGGCCTCGAACGGCTCATCCGCCGCCCCACCCTGGTGGCGCTCACCAATGACATGCGAAAGCAAAAGAACTACGCCCATCAGCGCGATGACGAGAAGAAAGTAGGCTACCAGAGGCCAAACCTCAGTCAATTGCGCCTGCGTATTCAACGCCCAAGCTCCTTGGACTTCCGTCCTTTGGTTGATCCCGGCGAGGCGCGGGGATGCAGAAGGTTAGTCTGGTTCATCTTGTGGATGTGTTCTGTACGATAGCCAACAGACGAATCAGGGCACGTCGCTTGCTCAGTCAGCCGTCGAGAGTAATGATCGAGGAAATGGATAAGCTTCCGGCAACAGATTTGTTCGGAAGATCGGAAGAGAATGTTTTCGGAATATACAGTTCGAATCAGACCAAGTATCTGTCGGAAAATTTGTTCTGCACTGGCGAATGCGGAGCTGTATGGCGAGGGCAATATGACGAATTCGGGACAAGACAAAGTAAAGTATGGGCATGCGTGGGATATGCGATGCTTCCGGTGGCCTCACTCCAATTCAAACTGAATCAGGTGAATTGCGACCATAGCGTACCGGTACTCTTCTCGTCCGGGTGCCGTTTACTCTGCGGCGATGGCAGCGATGAGAACGGCGATGAGAACCTCGGCTGCTGGCGCTACTTCCAGAGGTTCCTCAGCTTATTCTTAATAGCGCCGGCGTCACCTCGTTCTGACATATGCCATCGCGCTCAAATGTGCTGATGTTTTGCAGAGTAGTTTGCGCAATGCTGGATAGGGCATCTATGGTGAAAAACCCCTGGTGTCCCGTAATCAGTACATTTGGAAAAGTCAGCAGGCGCAGAAATACATCATCCTGTATCACCTGATCAGATAAATCCTGAAAAAAAAGGTCTCCTTCCTGCTCATACACATCCAGGCCCAGGTAACCGATTTTCGATGACTTAAGCCCTTCAATCACCGCCTGCGTATCGATCACCGCGCCGCGACTGGTGTTGATCAGCATGATGTTCTGCTTCATGCACAGGATTGCCGCTCTACTGATTAAATGGTAAGTTTTCTGGTTCAGCGGGCAATGCACCGTAATGATGTCACTCTCTGCGTAGAGTGTTTCCAGTTGAACATATTGCACACCCAGGCTGATGCATTCAGGACTGTGCTGCGGATCATGCGCAATCAGGCGGCAACCAAAGCCATGCAGTATTTGAGCCGCTGCGGTACCAATGCGTCCCGTACCGATTATGCCAACTGTTTTGTCGCGCAATTCGAAACCCAGCAACCCCTGCAACTCAAAATTACCGTTGCGCACACGATTATAGGCTTGGTAAAGGCGCCGGTTAAGCGCAAGCATCAGTCCTACACTATGCTCCGCCACCGAATGCGGTGAATAAACCGGAACCCGCACGACATGAAGTCCCAGGTCGACCGCTGCCTGTATGTCGACATTATTGAAGCCCGCACAGCGCAAGGCAATCAGGCGCGTGCCCTGGGAAGACAGAATCCTAAGCACATCGGCATTCAATGTATCGTTCACGAATACGCATACCGCGGGAAAACCCTCCACCATCTGCTGCGTCTGTTCGCATAACGGCAAATCAAAAAAAACCAGCTCATGTCCGATGTTGAGATTAGCCGTCTCTAAAAACTGACGGTCATAGGGCTTTGCACTACATACGGCAACTTTCATTTCATCACCTCTCGACCAGAATTACCTGATTCGGGTTACCCGATCTGTTTAATTTATATATTGCGGCTCTTTTTAATCAGGTCATAAGCGGTCTGAACTTCCTGGGTTTGCGCGGTAGCCACAGCTATCATATCTTCCGGAACGCCCTGCCCCATTAACTTGTCGGGGTGATACTGGCTTATCAGCTTCCGATAGGCCCGTTTGATTTCCTGGTCGCTGCTTTCCTTCTTTACGCCTAATGCTTTATAAGCTTCATCCAGCGCGTCGACGGAAGATACCTGACCACCTGCAAAGTGTGACCGGTTTAAAACCATCTCCAGCAGTTTTGAAAACGCAAGCCGGTCATAGCCCAGGCGAAGCGCAATTTCTTTTAATAAACTCTCCTCAGCCGCATCCATCCGCCCATCGGACAGCGCCATGACAATGAGGTAAACCAGCAGCATCTGCTTCAGGTTATGGGTACGTCCGCACACCGTGATAAATTCATTCAATTTCGGTTCCAGATCGAAATCTGGCGTCGCTCCCTGCCTGAATAAGGCAATTGCGCGCTCGCGGTGTTCGGATGACATGCGCAACTTCTGCATGAAATCTTCGACATGAGCGATTTCATCCTGGGAAATATGACCGTCCGCTTTGGCAATCTTTCCCATCAGCATAAAAACAGCGTCGATAAAAACCGCCTGCCGCTGAGCATTGGTGAACGGATTGACCGCACCCGAGCCGAAAGCTATGTAACGGTCGACGATACCGCCAACGATGTAGCCCATCAACGCGCCGAAAATGCCGAAGAAATGATAACCTATCAAGACCCCGATTATTTTGAACCACATGAAATTCCCGCCGGTTAATTTAAAAAATTGACTGTGGCTCAGTTTACCGAAGCTCTGCGCAGTTCGCAGAAATATATCCGCCAGGAAGCGGCGGAATTATTCGGTAACTGACCTCTAGAACACGAAGCAAACAAGGAGAAAACCATGATTGAATTGCATTCGAGCCCGACGCCCAACGGCCAAAAGGTGATGATCATGCTTGAGGAAACGGGAGCAGAATGGAAGCATATTGATGTGAATATTAGTGTTGGCGAACAGTTCGAGTCCGAGCATCTGAAGCTTAACCCCAATAACAAGATTCCTGCCATCGTGGATACCGACGGGCCCGGCGGTGGACGCTACACAATGATGGAATCAGGCGCTATCCTTATTTATCTCGCCGAGAAATCTGGGAAATTCATGCCGAATGATGCACGTAAGCGCTATGACGTCTTGCAATGGCTATTTTTCCAGGTAGCACATATTGGCCCCATGTTCGGTCAGGCTAATCATTTCAATGGCCAGGCGAAAAATAACCAGTATGCCCGGGATCGCTATAACAACGAGTCGCTGCGTCTGTACCACGTACTGGAAAATCGCTTGAGCAAATCCCAGTGGCTTGCTACCGGTGAATATACTATCGCGGATATCGCTACTTATCCGTGGTGCAAAGGACATGGGAATCACGGCATCGACAGCGCTGCCTTTCCCAATTTCATGCGGTGGTTCGAGGCCGTGGAAGCGCGCCCCGCCGTAAGGCGCAACAATGAAATGGCAACCGAAATACGCGAACGCATGGAAAAGACAGCAGAGACCCGCCCCCATATCAATATTTATGATACGAAGGATAATGCCGAACGCCTCACCCGAGCGTCATCGCCGAGGGACGATGGGGGATAGGAAATACTTGCGTTTGTGGCACCAGACCACACATAAAACCTGAACCCGCTTTTTAAGGGAGAAGTGACAGCAGAGTTCCTGGCAATGGGATGTGGAGTGACCACAACAGGAGTCCAGGCACAACCCGACTTGCGGATCGAACGATTGAAAGATGTCCGTTCAATGTGCCTGGTATCCGGATATTTTTTGCTGATGCGTTGTTGCCCTTGATGCCGGAGTGCCTTACAGCGCAACGGTATCAAGGATACAGAGGAGAATTTATCCGCTGCTTCGGAGCCTTTCCCGCAAAAAGATACTGCCGTGCCCGGCACGGTCGCTCCAAAAGCGTAGCCTATGGCTGGTTATCCGCCAAGCCGGTTATCGGCTCTTCCGCCGAATGCTGCCCAGGCCGATCAAACCCAACCCCAGGAGTGCGAGGGTGCCAGGCTCAGGTACTTGACCTACCCTGACCAAAATGGCAGAACGATCAATCTCGGCACCTTGAGTATCATAAGCAACGAGAGCGAAGCTGTATTCGCCAGAACTGGCAGGATCAAACGAGGCAAAACTTGGAGGAGCAATAATTCCCGGTATTGTACCGCCCAGAAAATCCATCCCCATATTCCACGAATCTTGAACGGGCCCGCCAAAGCCGACAAACAAGCTGATCTGGCCATGCTCACTTTCATCTGTATTAAAACCAGGATTAAAATCATACAACAACTTGTAATTGTATGAGTTCAGATCGTTTCCGCCCAAGTAAAAGCCGATATTCCATGTTGCATACGGATTTGCGGGAGATGGCGCATTTGTGTCCACGCCCGGATTGGCGAAGAAAATGCCGGCCCCATCGTTCGTGAGGGCGGGGTTGGAATAACGCTGGTGAGCGGTCAATCCCAGTGTGACCTGTGGATCACCCGTGGAATTTCCCGAGTTGGTAATTGTCGTTGCTACTGCGTTGTTTGGAATCCCGCTGCCGCCAAAAGTAGCACCAGCCAGCGTTCCGAATGTATCGTAGCTTTGATTGATGGGTGCGGCCAAAGCATTGCCTGCAATCAGGGTGCCGACAAGCAGGCTCCAAGGTAGGATCTTGTTCATGTTTTCTCCATTTGTTTATCGATATTGGCGCACACAACCTTGAGCATTCTTCGTCTTCTTCAATCGTGCCGCCACAGCTACTCAAGCACGAAACGTGCCATGAAGTCGGTAACGTGGATTAATCCAATGGATTAACGCTTTGCGGGAAGAGGAGCGCGGCATTGCCTGGGCTGGATGTAAACGTGCCCGACACCCTGCCATACTCCTGTATGTGTAATAGGCTAAATATTCACCAGAATCTCTTCTCACCATGTTTACGCCATCTCAACTTCGGTTCCGGCCTTACCACTTATCCCGAACAGGTTGTGATAGGTTAAGCGAACGTAAGCGAACGGTTTACCCATCCCACAGAGCATCAAGCTGTAAATGAGCATGGAGTGAACCTAAGTGATATTTCGGCATCCTGTCCATTATGATTTCGAGGTTAGCGGACACCGAAGCTCGAAAAAATTAGAACGATGTTAAAAAAAACAATATCCTACATTGCCAATCCTTTTGATTTTTATAAGCTGCCGCAATGCGTTAAACTAGATTGATTTTAATTATTCCGGCATCTATTTATGGCTCAATACGTATTAACCATGAACCGCGTCAGCAAGGTAGTCCCGCCGCGCCGCACGATTCTCAAGGATATTTCGATCAGTTTTTTTCCGGGCGCAAAGATAGGGTTGCTTGGCCTGAACGGTTCCGGTAAATCAACCGTACTGAAAATCATGGCGGGCCTGGATAAGGACATTGAGGGCGAGGTGACGGTGATGCCCAACCTCAATATCGGCTATCTTCCGCAGGAACCGCAACTCAACCCTGAGCAGACTGTGCGCGACGCAGTACAGAAGGGGTTGGGCGAAGTGTTCGGTGCGCAACAGAAACTGGAAGAGGTCTATGCGGCTTATGCCGAACCGGACGCGGACTTTGATGCATTGGCATCCGAACAAGTCCGGCTGGAGGCTATCCTGGCCGTCAGTGGCGGAGATGGAAGTCAACAGATGGAAATCGCCGCTGATGCACTACGCCTGCCGGAATGGGACGCCATTATCGGAAATCTTTCCGGCGGCGAGAAACGCAGGGTAGCATTGTGCAAACTTTTGCTATCCAAGCCCGACATGTTGCTATTGGACGAACCCACCAACCACCTGGATGCCGAATCAGTGGAATGGCTGGAGCAGTTCCTTACCCGGTTTCC
>JBDTHR010000215.1:0-17460 GCA_039936855.1 Nitrosospira sp.
CCATTACCCGGTTTAACAAGTTTCTCAAGACCTATCCCAACTCCCGCTTTGCACCGAGTGCTCATTACTGGATCGGTAATTCTTATTACGCGTTACGTGATTTCGAGAGCGCCATCAGTGCTCAGGAGAAATTGATCAAGACTTATCCGGATAGTGCAAAGACACCCGATGCAATGCTCAACATCGCCAGCAGCCAGCAGGAGATGAATAAAAAACCCGCAGCAAGGAAAACCCTGGAAACGCTTATGGCCAAGTATCCGGGTAGCGAGGCCGCGGACAAAGCCAAGCGCCGGCTGGCCAGCAAGAAATAATTTAACCCGTCATGGGGTATTGTCCCGTACATCTAAGATATGGTTCAAACCGTCTCCCCTCCTGTATCCAGGATCACCGAGTCCTCCGAAGCGGAAAGTTTGCGTGTCAGCGAGATATTTTTTTCTCTACAGGGAGAAACCAGTCGCTCGGGATTGCCGACTGTATTCGTACGTTTGACCGGTTGCCCCCTGCGCTGTGGTTATTGCGATACCGATTACGCTTTCTACGGAGGCAAGCGCCGGTCGATCGCTGATATCCTCGCAGAGGTTGCCGGCTACAACGCCTGCTACGTGACGGTGACCGGCGGAGAGCCCCTGGCACAGAAAGAATGCCTGCAATTGCTTACATTATTGTGTGATGAAGGCTATTCGGTATCACTCGAAACCAGCGGCGCACTGGATATATCCGGAGTAGATGATCGCGTTTCGAGGATACTGGATATCAAAACGCCGGGTTCGGGCGAAGTGGCAAAAAATTATTGGCTAAACCTCCAGCATCTCACATCACATGATGAAGTGAAGTTTGTGTTGTGTGATGAGGCCGACTATCAATGGGCGCGAGAGGTGATGCATGAGCGTCAAATGAATCTCATCTGCCCCGTTTTACTTTCGCCGGTCTATGGCAAGCTCGACCCCGCGATGCTGGCTGCCTGGGTGTTACGCGACCGCATAATGGTCCGGGTGCAGATCCAGCTTCACAAATTATTGTGGGGAGAGGGCGCGGGACGGTGAAGAACGGTCAAAGATACTCGCCAGTTTCCCATCTTGACTTCATGGCCAGGGCTGTAGTTCTCTTGTCAGGTGGGCTGGACTCCGCCACCACGCTTGCCATTGCGCGTAGTAGCGGGTATGAATGCCACGCCTTGAGCATGGATTACGGGCAGCGCCATGTGTCGGAACTCGCCGCCGCGGAAGAACTGGCGCATTCGATCGGCGCGCGTGAGCACAAGGTAATCAAGCTCGACCTGTCCGCATTCGGCGGTTCGGCGCTAACGGATAAATCGAGCACGATACCGACGGAAGGGTCCACCGCCGGTATTCCCGCCACGTATGTGCCTGCCCGTAACACCATCATGTTGTCTCTCGCGCTCGCCTGGGCTGAAGTGCTCAAGAGCCGGGATATTTTTATTGGGGTCAACGCAGTAGACTATTCCGGTTATCCCGACTGCCGGCCCGAGTACATCCACGCATTTGAAGATATGGCGAATCTTGCTACCAAAGCTGCGATCGAAGGCACCCGGCTACGCATTCACGCGCCTCTGATAGCGCTGTCGAAGGCGCAGATCATTCAGCGGGGGATCCTGCTGGGGCTCGATTACAGTTCGACCGTGTCGTGTTATCAGGCGGATGAAGATGGGCGCGCCTGCGGCTTGTGCGATTCCTGCCGGATAAGGCGGTCGGGGTTTGAATCAGCCGGCGTGGCCGATGTGACACGGTATCAACGCATTATCAAAACCGGCGGTAGCGCCTGATTCCTTAACGGAAAGGCGTATTCAGACATCCCCCTTCATGATCCCCTGGCTCACGCCCGACACCCCTTTCCCTCCGTTAGACACTGCGCTCGCCCAGCCTGACGGCCTGCTCGCCGCTGGCGGCGATCTCTCGCCGCAACGGCTGATCGAAGCCTACCGTCGCGGGATTTTTCCGTGGTTCAACGAGGGCGACCCTGTTTTATGGTGGAGCCCGGACCCACGCATGGTGCTTTTCCCTCCTGAACTTAAAATATCCCGGTCACTGGGAAAAACGCTGAAGAAGGCCAATTATACGATCAGCGCGGACAGTGCCTTCAAGCGGGTTGTTGAGGCGTGCGCCGCGCCCCGCAAGGAGCACGCAGGCACATGGATACACGATGAGATGATCGAAGCCTATACGTCGCTGCACGAGATGGGCTTGGCCCATTCCATCGAAACATGGAGAGAGGGTGAACTGGTGGGTGGACTGTATGGCGTTGCGCAGGGAAAAATGTTTTTCGGCGAATCCATGTTTTCTCGTACTACCGATGCATCCAAGGTTGCCTTCGTACACTTGGTAAGATATCTGGAGCGCCGGAACTTCAAGATGATCGATTGCCAGATGAAGACCGCTCATCTCGCTTCGTTTGGCGCCCGGGAAATTTCCCGCAAGGAATTTAGTCTAAAATTAAAAGAATTGGTAAACTACCCGGAACGAGTCGACAAATGGTGTAGAGATTATGAGTCACTTGAATGATCTTCCGTCTTCAACGCTACAGTTTTACACTACCGCTTCTTATCCATGTAGCTACCTGCCCGAGCAACTGGCGCGGTCTCAGGTGGCAACACCCAGCCACCTGATCGACACTGGTGTCTATGGCGCACTGGTGCAGGCAGGCTTCCGCCGCAGTGGCGCTTTTACTTATCGCCCATTCTGCGACAACTGCAGTGCTTGCATACCGGTGCGAATCGTGGTTGACGAACTGATTACAAGGCGCGTCCAGCGTCGTTCGTGGAAACGTCACCAGAACCTGGTTGCCACTCAGCAAGATCTTTATTATCACCCGGATCACTATGCACTGTACCTGCGCTATCAGGCGCGTCGCCATAGTGGCGGCGGCATGGATCGCGACAGCCGGGAGCAATACCGTCACTTCCTGCTGCCAAGCAATGTCAATTCCAGCCTTGTCGAGTTTCATGAAAATGGCAAGTTGCGCATGATCAGTATTATCGACGAATTGCACGACGGCATCTCGTCTGTATACACTTTCTTCGATCCCGATGTGCTGGGCGCGAGTTTCGGTACCTATAATATTCTATGGCAGGTGGAATTGTGCAGGGTATTGAAATTGCCTTATCTTTATCTTGGTTACTGGATTAAGGAAAGCCGAAAAATGGCATATAAGGCCGGCTTCGGGCCGTTGCATGGTTTGGTCGGGGGGCAATGGGAGCCGCTGAGCCATTCGAGGATTCCTGAAGACTGAGACCGACTCTCGGGAATGGCCGAAACATCGGTCCATGAAGTTGTCGCTATGAAGTTAGCGTTGTGCGGCCCTTATCGCGGCGGCGCGTGTAGCCAGCGGTTTTGCCTTATCCGCGTGGCCAATTTCCCGATAGAGCTGCGCCAGGTTTTCGAGGCTCGTCGCTACATTGGGATGATTTCGCCCCAGCGCTTTTTCCGAAATAACCAGTGCGCGCCTGAACAGTGGCTCGGCAAAAGGGTATTTGCCCTGTTCGTTATACAAGCCCGCCAAATTATTCAAGCTCAAGGCAACATTAGGATGATCTGGCCCCAGCTCTTTTTGTGACATTGCCAGCACTCGTTTAAAAAGTGGTTCAGCCTGCGCATATTTTTGTTCGGCTGTATACAGCAGCGCAAGATTGTTCAGGCTCATGGCTACGTTTGCGTGGGTCGGGCCAAGCGTGTTCTCCAATATTTCCAGCGCACGCTTGAGAAGAGGCTCAGCCTGCGCATATTGTTCCTGTGCCTGATATAGCTGCGCAAGGTTATTCAGGCTCATGGCTACATTGGGATGATCCGGGCCGAGCACCTTCTCATCGATTGCCAGCGCGCGCTTGTACAGGGGCTCCGCCAGCGCATATTGCTCTTGTTTCCTGTAAAGCATCGCGAGATTGTTCAACGTCGCTGCCAACTCGGGGCCCTCCCCGGCGGACTTTTCAAAAATAGCCAGGGCACGTATGAGGAGAGGTTCCGCCAGTTTGTACTGATCCCGGACGCTATATAGAAATGCCAGGCTGTTCAGGCTCGAAGCAATGTCGGAATGGTCCGGTTCCCTCGTTTGTTCGGCTATCTGCAGCGCCTTGGCCGCGATCACGGTCGCGCGGTTATAGTCCCCCTGCTCATAAAGCATTTCCCACTCCTGGTTGAGCGTATCCCAATCAGTGATGGCATGAGTCAATCCCGAAAAGGCCATGAAAACGAGGATGAGGCACTGGCGAATCAGTTTGGCGACTGTAATCATTTGCTCTTGTGTGAATCTAAAAATCATGGTTAATTTATTGTTGAATACTAAAGGAACCTCTGAACGTGCATCCGCAGTTGACCGCTCATTTTCGTCTCAGTTGTCCACTGAGTGATCACTATGACGGAGAAAGGCTTTTTGTGCCCCGTGAGCTTTACATTTCGGTGAGCTCGTTCCACTCCATCCAACCGCCGGATCTAGTTTGAATCATTACGGTTTACCTGACATCAAACAGGATGAAAAAAATCTCGCGGACGGGTGATGCCTCGATCCAATGTGTCTGTTCCAACGATCAGCCTCCCTATGACGATGACTGACGCTCGCAAGTTCCTTTACAGACTCCATACTTCCCGAGTGTTAAACCCCGGATAATCCATTAGGATGGAACCTCACCGCCAGCACTCGCGTAGGCGCGCAGAGCCGCCTAATGAATTATCTGGGTTAAAATGAATCCATGTTCTATTCCTTGCTTCGCCCGCTATTATTCAGTCTCGAACCTGAAACAGCCCATCGCGTTACGCTTGATGCAATCGAGAAGGCTTATCGGTTCGGGCTGATTGGCCGTACCGCAATAGCCTGCCAGTCCCGCAATGTCATGGGTCTCGATTTCCCCAATCCCGTCGGCATGGCTGCGGGGCTGGACAAGAACGGCGAGCACATCGAGGCGCTTGCAGCGCTCGGGTTTGGTTTTATTGAAATCGGTACGGTTACGCCCCGTCCACAGCCGGGAAATCCGAAACCTCGGCTGTTTCGTATTCCCCAAGCCCATGCCATCGTCAATCGCATGGGTTTCAACAATGATGGTATCGATAAACTGGTGGCGAATGTCAGGCATGCGAATTATCGCGGGATACTCGGTATCAACATCGGAAAAAATTTCGATACGTCGATGGAAAAGGCGGTTGATGATTACTTGATTTGCCTGCGCAAGGCCTATCGCTACGCCGATTATATCGCTATCAATATTTCATCGCCTAATACGCCCTCCCTTCGTCAACTACAAAATGCCGAAGAACTGGATCATCTATTGCGTATGCTGAAGCTGAACCAGCAAAAGCTTGCCGGCGAACACGGAAAATATACGCCAATCGCGGTAAAAATTGCGCCCGACCTCGATTTGCAACAACTAGACTCCATTGCGGCACTTTTAATGAAGCATCGGATAGACGGGGTTATCGCGACGAATACCACTATTTCCCGGGCCGGAATTGAAGCGCTGCCTTGCGCAGGCGAATCTGGCGGGTTGAGCGGTGTACCGCTGGCAAAACGTGCCACTGCGGTCATCAGGCGCCTGCATGGCGTGCTGCAAGGGGCGCTACCCATCATTGGAGTGGGCGGCATCATATGCGCAGGGGATGCAGAGGAAAAAATCGAAGCTGGCGCAAGCCTGGTCCAGATATACAGCGGCCTGATCTATCGTGGCCCAGGCCTGATAAAGGAGACTGCGCATGCGTTGTGCGTCTCATCCACGCAGCGTTCTTCACGGCCGGGTTTGGGATGAAAGAAAATTTGCTGGTAGCCGAAATCGACGCAATCCTGCCGCAAACCCAATGCCGCCGGTGCGGATACTCCGGCTGTGCGCCCTACGCCAAGGCTATTGCAGAGGGGCATGCCAACATCAACCAGTGTCCTCCCGGTGGCGACGAGGGCATTCGCAAACTGGCGGAATTGTTGGGGATAAGGCCCATGGCGCTGGACCCCCTGTACGGCATCCACAAACCCAGGATGGTGGCGCTGATTGACGAGCAGCCCTGCATAGGTTGCACGCTTTGTATCCAGGCGTGTCCGGTGGATGCGATCGCAGGAGCGTCTGGCCACGCGCATACTGTCATTGCTGCCGAATGCACCGGCTGCGAATTGTGTGTTGCGCCGTGCCCGGTGGATTGTATCAGCATGATTCCATCCAAGGCACGAGCGGCCAACTCAGCGAGCCATGGCGATGCCAAAACGGATGACCTTCCAATATTTGAAGACGACAGGCAAGTTGCCGACCGCGCTCGCGCACGCTATCAATTCAGGCAGCAAAGGCTCGAGCGTGAAAAGCAGCAGCGCGAAGAGAGGCTTACGCAAAAAGCAGAAGACATGAGCAGCATTTCATCATCGGCCACCGATTTGAAGAGAGCAACTGTCCAGGCTGCCTTGGAGCGTGCCATGGCCGTTCAAGCGCGGGCATCGAAGAAAAATAACGCTGTCGTTCCGCCGTCAACATCCCGTCGTAGCAATTCATGAATTCCAGCATGCGCCGCGAAATATTCAGGCGCTTCAATTCGGTTAACCCCAACCCTACCACCGAATTGGCGTATGGCTCGACATTTGAATTGCTTGTCGCAGTGATTCTTTCGGCCCAGGCTACGGACAAGGGCGTGAACCTCGCGACCCGCAAACTGTTTCCCATAGCAAATACGCCTGAGAAAATTCTCGCCCTGGGGGAAGACGGACTGCGGGATTACATCAAGAGCATCGGGTTATATAAAACCAAGGCCAGGAATATTATCGCTACTTGTGACCTGCTCACCCAGCATCACGGCAGCGAAGTGCCGCAGACCCGGGAAGCGCTGGAAAAACTGCCGGGCGTGGGGCGCAAGACCGCCAACGTGATATTGAATACCGCATTCGGCCAACCCACCATGGCGGTGGATACCCATATTTTTCGGGTCGCAAACCGTACCGGACTTGCGCGCGGTAAAACCGTGCTGGAGGTAGAGCTGAAACTACTGAAGTGCATTCCCAGGGAGTTCAGCCACGATGCCCATCACTGGCTTATTTTACATGGGCGGTATGTATGTATCGCGAGAAAGCCGAAATGCGCCACGTGTATCATTAATGATTTGTGCGAGTTCAAGGAAAAGAATCTTTAACCCAGATAATCCATCAGGACGCGATATGATGGCGAGGCAGGTTACGAGACGGCTTTGCCGTTTGAGACAAGTCCATAGCCTGGTCTACGGACGCCGAGCAGCCGGCGAAAATGGCCGCAAACTGACCGCCAGCACTCGCGCAGGCCCGCAGAGCGGCCTAATGAATTATCTGGGTTTAAAGGAAACAGCTTTGAGAAAAATGATTACGCTCAGCCGCAGCCAGGATGTTTAATCCTTCGAGGGAAGAGGCGCGCCAGTTTTTCTTTGATACCTGGCGCAAGTATCGGCAGCGAGAGATACTTTCCGGCATGGAAAACATGGCGATTGAAGTGATTTTGCTGCACCCGGAATACCACGCCATGCTTGACGATCCAGGGCACTACCAGGACAAGGATTACTTGCCTGAAATCGGCGATACCAATCCATTCCTGCATATGGGCATGCATATTGCCATTGGAGAGCAACTCTCGATAGACCAGCCCGCGGGTGTTCGCAAGCGATTTGAACGTTTACTGAAGCAAACCGGCAACGAGCATGATGCCACGCACCAGGTCATGGAATGTCTTGCGGAAATGATTTGGCAGGCGCAACGCAACCAATCGGCATTTGACGCCTCGGTTTACTTTGAATGCCTGGATCGGCGGCAAGATTGATTTTTATTTGAGGTGACGCCGCCATCCCCGCTTATTCGGATCTTGAGCAGCGGGTCCTTAGCTTCCTGTCCGCCTGGAACTTCTGAACAAGCTCTCCCTGCAGGGAGAGCTGCCTGATGTCCTGCGAGGAGGTGTATTATGTTGCCGGGTTGAAAACCGCTGGAGACGGCGCCCAAAACGTTGCGCAAACGAATCCCTGAGGTGAGCATCGGGCAGTACGAGAGCCGATAATTGCCCCTGGCACCTACCCCCACTCCGAGACCGCGCACCTTCTTCGGCAAAGCGAATCATGCGCTGCGTTCGCGCACTATCCGTCTTGTTTTTCTCAACCGTCCCTACATTCCCCGGGCCACGACCATGCCGGGTAAAGTCCATTCAGAAATTCCTGAATCAGTATTTGGTTTTCAGACCGGATTGGCTAGCGAAATAAGCTGACACATTTTCAATGTCTTCCTTGCTCAGGGCGGCGGCCATGCCAGCCATGATAGGATCCTGACGCACACCCGACTTGTATTCGATCAATGTATGAGCGAGATAACTTGCATGTTGCCCATTCAGCTTTGGAAAAGCGGGGGCAGGACTATTACCGTCCGGACCGTGGCACGCAGCGCAAACTTCCGCCGCTTTTTTCTTTCCAGCTTCAATATCGGCTGCTATTCCCTGGCTTGAAATCAGCAGCAGCGCGCCGCTCGCCGCGGCAATAACGAAATTTTTCATGAGGCTTCCCTTGCGTAATGAGTAATTATTTTCCGCTGGCGCCAGCGTAATAAGCCGCCAGGTCTTCCATGTCCTGCTCGGATAACGTAGCTGCAATAGCCTTCATGCTGGGGTGGTCACGGGCACCCGATTTATAGGCTTGTAGCGCTTTGACCAGGTACTCGGCATGCTGGCCGCCAATTCTCGGGACGTTATATACCGTCGGATAAGATGTCCGGTATCCTTCTATCCCATGACAGCCGATGCACATGGTATTCTTCTGCTTGCCCGCAGCTGGATCACCCGCTGCCTGAGCCGTACCGGCGACTGCCAGAAGCAGGCCCCACGCAAATAAACTTATTATTGCTGGTCTTTTCATTATCAGTGCCCCCTCTTTACAAAAAGAGCGACTCTAAACGATGTGCCATTCCCGGTCAATCTATAAAATCTATAAAACAATAACATATATCGAATAGGGATATATGGAATGACATTTATTGTTACGATTTCTGTCCATTTACCTGGCGTTTTGCATCAAGTTCCTCCCACCGGGCAAGACAATTCATAAGCTCTTCTTCTATCCCGGCAAAACGTTCGTTCAAGGCTCGCGCTTTTTCCGGTTGATCGAGATAAAAATCGGGCGTACCCAGTTGGCGGGTGATGGCAGCCTGTTCCCGCTCCAGAAGCTCGATCTTTTGAGGCAGCTCATCGAGTTCGCGGATTTCCTTGTAACCCAGTTTAATCCGGGTGGGCGATTCGCGCACCTTCAACGGACCCATCTGTTGCGACTTTGCCGCCTGTTTTTTTTCCGCCGCTTTCAGATGCCCCTTGACCCGTACCCAATCTTCATAGCCGCCGACATATTCCTGCAGTATGCCATTACCTTCGAAGGCAATAACCTGGGTAACGACGTTGTCGAGAAATTCCCGGTCGTGGCTGACGAGAAATAGCGTGCCTGAATAGTTCTGCAGCAGTGCCTCCAGCAGTTCCAGCGTTTCGATATCCAGATCGTTGGTAGGTTCGTCAAGGATCAGGACGTTGGCAGGGCGGGTGAACAAACGCGCCAGCAAAAGCCGGTTGCGCTCACCGCCCGAGAGAGACTTTACCGGCGAACGCGCCCGCTGTGGCGCAAACAGGAAATCTTCCAGATAGCTGATGACGTGCTTGCGCGTCTCGCCTATATCGATAAAATCCGAACCCTGGCTAATCGTGTCTATCAGGGTTGCCTCTTCATCCAGTTGTTCGCGCAACTGGTCAAAATAGGCTACCTCAAGCTTGGTGCCCAGCCGGACATTGCCGCTATCCGGCGGTAATTCTCCCAGTATCAGCTTTAAAAGCGTGGATTTGCCAGCGCCATTAGGTCCCAGTAATCCCACGCGATCACCACGCATGATCCGGCAGGAGAAATTGTCTATGATGGTCTTGTCGCCATATCTTTTGCTGACATTTTCCAGTTCAGCCACCATGCGTCCGGACTTGGCGCCTTCATCGACGTTGAGATTAACCTTCCCCATTTTATCGCGCCGATCGGCACGCTCTATTCTTAGCGCTTCCAATCGTCTCACCCTGCCTTCGTTACGCGTACGGCGTGCCTGAATCCCTTTTCGTATCCAGACCTCTTCCTGCGCCAGCACTTTATCGAATTTTTGATTGTGGACGGCTTCAACCTCCAGCATCTCCAATTTTTTTTGCTGGTACTCGGCAAAATCCCCGGGGAAGCTTGCCAACTTCCCACGGTCGAGCTCGACAATCCTCGTCGCTACATTATTCAGAAAGCGGCGGTCATGCGTGACGAACAGCACGCTTCCCGCAAAGTCCTTCAGTAGTCCTTCCAGCCACTCGATAGAGGAAAAATCCAGGTGGTTGGTCGGCTCATCCAATAGCAGCACGTCTGGAGATACCACCAGGGCGCGAGCCAGGGCGACGCGTTTTTTTTGTCCGCCGGAGAGTTGCCCCACCAAGGCATCGGGGGGGAGATCCAGCTTGTCGATAGCGGTTTCCACCCTGGCCTGGATACGCCAGCCATCCTGAGCTTCCACTTCGGCTTGCAAGTCCTGCAGACGTGAAAGTAGCGCCTCGGTGTCTCCCGTGCCGTCGCTCAGGAGATGAGACGCCTCATGATAATGGAGCAATACCTGGCTGACCTTCCCCAATCCCTTCGATACTTCCTCGAATACCGTAAGTTCAGGGTCCAGTTCCGGTTCCTGCGGGACATAAGCCAGCTTCAACCCGGGCGTGCGCCAGATCCTGCCATCGTCCGGTTTGAATTCGCCTGCTATGATGCGCAGCAAACTCGACTTTCCCCCGCCATTTCTGCCGATCAGCCCGATACGCTCGCCGGTATCGAGCTGCAAGTCTACTTGATCAAGCAACGTGTGATGACCAAAGGCGAGGCAGGCTCTTTCAAGAGTGAGGAGGGGCATGGGCAGGGAAAGTTACTTCAGCTTGGTTGATAAGGGGCGCAATTCTGGCACGCTTGGTGAAGTTTGGCAAAGAATACGCCTGCTGATCAATGCGGGTCTGCCGGGCGCGACAACGATGCAGGAGATCAATCGAACGGTGGCAGATGTAATACACCGTCTCGCGGTCGCGCGCGTCCGAGTGCCTGAATCGCTTCGCACCAGCCCTCACATGCGTTGCGCCCTGGCCGGCCTCGCCAGATATTCAGAACTCCCTTGCATTTTGCGTAGAGGTAGAAAAATTTCAGTACTTCCTTGCGCTGCACCGCATCCGGGTATTCATCGCTACAGACAAGCTTGTCGTCTATCAAACCGCCATCAGTCATAACCACGGCGCCCCAGGCTTTGACACGTTTCGTCGCACCCAGCGACAGGCGCGGGCCGAGTACCAGCGCATCCAGAAGGTCGCCATCGAGGCCGATGTAACCGGGTACGGAGCCATAATTGAATGGACATGGCAGAGGCGAGATAAAGTCGATTCTACCGTTGGATCCGCGTTTAAGGAAGCTGCCTCGGGGAACTTCAATTACCACTTCCACCACTGGCGGCTCTGTCAGCGCCTGATGTACCGCATTCAGGTCGCAATGCGCGTCGGTGATCGTTCTCACGATCCGAAGATACTTGCTGGCGCCATACCGCATTGGATTCCGGCCGTGTCCAGGATGGACATTATTTTTCCATCATCCTGAAGTTCGCTTTTGATCTAGCCCATCCTCTATTTTTTGCACGTTCTCACTGCCCCGCCTCATCCTTCTCAACCAGCAGCGTATACAATCGGCGGCTATCGGCGCGCAACACGGTAAACCTGAAATCGCCGACAGACACCGATTCGGTTCGCTTTGGCAACCGGCCAAATTTATGGAGCACCAGACCGCCGACAGTGTCGTAATCCACATCACTTAACCCGGCACCGAGCTTTTCATTAAAATCGTCGATTTCGGTTATTGCCTTGACGCGGTAATGTCCGCCCGGATCCTGCACGATGTTGTCCTCGGCCTCGTCGAAGTCATGTTCATCCTCGATGTCGCCAACGATCTGCTCCAGCACGTCTTCGATAGTCACCAATCCTGCGACGCCGCCATACTCATCCACTACGATGGCTATATGATTGCGATTAGTCCGAAAATCCTTGAGCAATACATTGAGCCGCTTGGATTCAGGGATAAAAACGACTGGCCGTAACATGTCACGCACATCAAACTCTTCTTCTCCCGCAAAGTAACGCAACAGGTCTTTCGCCAATAATATACCTATGACATTATTTTTATCGTTTTCGGTTACGGGAAAGCGCGAATGAGCAGTCTCGATAACCAGCGGGATGAACTTGTCCGGCGTTTCGCTGATATCGATCACGCTCATCTGCGAACGCGGAACCATGATATCGCGGGCCTGCATTTCAGATACCTGTATCACCCCTTCTATCATGCTCAGGGCATCCGAATCGAATAAATTGCGTTCAAAAGCGGAATGCAATAACGCGATCAGTTGCTCGCGATCTCCCGGCTTGCGCAAAAGCCAAGTGCTGACGCGCTCGAGTAAAGCCGGTTTAGGGGGGTCATCCATGTGCGTTTGCCAGTTCGTCTACAAAAAATAAATAAACTGCGGAAGATGCCGACAAGAACATACGGTTCCATCCATATTCAAAGTACTTCAGCGGTCCCCCAGGATTCCATGTAAGGATTTTCATATCCCAGTCTTCCGAGAATTTCGGCCTCCATCTGCTCCATCGACGCCGCTTCAACATCGCTTTCATGATCGTAGCCCTGAAGATGCAAGACGCCGTGCAGGGTGAGATGTGCGTAATGCGCTGTCAAATCTTTTTGTTGCTCGCGAGCTTCTCTTTCTATTACCGGCGCACACAGCACGATATCGCCAGCCAGGGATTGCACGCCCGGCCGAACATTATCGTAAACAAAAGTCAGGACATTGGTCGCATAATCCCTGTCGCGAAAACTCCGGTTGAGGCTCTGGCCTTCAGCGTCATCGACGACGCGCAGCACAATCTCCGCATCGCGCCTCAATGCGGCTTTGACCCATTTTCTGAACGCCGATCGAGGAGGCACGTCCGCAGCACGGGCGGCATATTGTGTCGCCAACTTCAGCTTTATTTCGCGTCGCGGGACTTCTACGGAAGCCGGGGGGAGGTTACTTGTCCTTTTCGTATTTTTCATAAGCATTGACAATTCTTTGTACCAACGGATGCCGCACCACATCCTCTGCGCCAAAATGCGTAAACGCGATCCCACGCACTTTTTTCAGGACCTGCTGCGCCTCTACCAGGCCACTTTTCTGATGTTTTGCCAGATCGATCTGGGTAATATCGCCTGTCACCACAGCCTTGGAGCCAAAGCCGATGCGAGTTAGGAACATCTTCATCTGTTCAGGTGTCGTGTTTTGCGCTTCATCAAGTATGATAAAAGATTGGTTCAACGTGCGCCCGCGCATAAAAGCCAGCGGTGCAACTTCAATGGCACTCCGTTCGAACTGCTTGCTGGTTTTATCAAATCCCATCAGATCGTAAAGTGCATCATAGAGAGGCCGTAAGTAGGGGTCCACTTTCTGCGCCATGTCGCCCGGCAGAAAACCCAGGCGCTCGCCAGCTTCCACCGCGGGTCGTACCAGCACGATACGGGCTACGATATCGCGCTCCAGCGCGTCCACCGCACTTGCCACGGCCAGATAGGTCTTTCCTGTTCCCGCGGGACCGATCGAAAATGTGATGTCATGTGTCTGGATTTGCTGCAGATAATCGACCTGGCGGGGAGTCCGGCCGCGCAAATCGCTGCGGCGGGTAATCAGAGCGGGTTCTGTCAGTTCTTTCGTAGCAGTCGCAGCGGCACTTTTTTTCGAATGATGAGGATTCATCACTTCGATCAGCCCCAGTTGAATTTGCTCGACGCTCAAATGATGTTGCGCATGGCTGTAAAAATTTCGCAATGCTTCTGCGGCAAGCAAAGTCTGGGCGGATTTGCCGCGTAAGCTGAAGTGTTCACCCCGGCGCGCAATGGTGACATCAAGTACGGTTTCTATCTGCCTGAGATTTTCATCCAGCGCACCGCATAAATTGGCGAGACGCTGGTTATCGGCGGGGGAGAACGAAATTTCGACAGGTTTCAAAAAGTCTCTGAAATGCAATAGCGAGGTCTTAATTCTGGCAGCGACAGCCGTACTTTGCAAGAAGTGAAGGTAAAGAGACCTTGCGGGGTCTCACAAAGCCGACCTTACATGAAAATCTTGCTCAGGTTCGTGAATATGTTGCACGATTTCACCGCGCAACGAGTGGGCTAACGCGGCAGAGATCCTGACGTTTAAAAAATGACCGATCTTTGCCGCGTCACCGGCAAAATTTACCATACGGTTATTATCGGTGCGCCCGCAAAGCTCGGCGGCATTTTTTCTGGATTGCCCCCCCACCAGAATACGTTGAGTCGTGCCAACCATGCGTCGGCTGATGGTCCGTGCCTGTTGCTCGACTTTTTCCTGCAAGCGTTGTAATCGCTCAAGCTTGATCTCATAGGGCGTAGTGTCGAGCAAGGCCGCCGCAGGGGTGCCCGGGCGAGGACTATAAATGAAGCTGAATGATCCATCGAAGTTAGTATCTTCTATCAGCTTCATGGTCGCCTCGAAATCTGCCTCGGTTTCCCCTGGAAAGCCTATGATGAAGTCCGAGGTAAGCGAAATATCGGGACGTACGCTACGCAAGCGGCGGATAATGGATTTGTACTCCAGCGTAGTATACCCGCGCTTCATTGCCGCCAGTATCCGGTCTGACCCGGACTGAACCGGCAGATGCACGTGGCTGACCAACTTCGACAATGTTTTGTGAGCCTGGATTAATCGTTCAGTGAATTCTTTAGGATGAGAGGTGGTGTAACGGATGCGCTCGATGCCGGGAATTTCATGGACATATTCAAGTAATAGCGCAAAATCGGCCATCTGCCGGTCTTCTCCACCGGCTTCATCTTCCCCATATTCGATTATGCCCCGGTAAGCATTTACGTTCTGTCCGAGCAGCGTCACTTCCTTCACGCCTCGACTGGCCAGCCCGGCGATTTCCGCCAGGATGCCATCCAGTGGGCGGGAGATTTCCTCGCCGCGCGTATAGGGCACCACGCAGAAACTGCAATATTTGCTGCAACCTTCCATAATGGAAACGAAAGCGGTCGCACCTTCAGTACGTGCTGGCGGGAGGTTATCGAATTTCTCGATTTCGGGAAAAGAAATATCCACCTGCGGACGGCCCGTGGTCTGACGCGCAGAAATCAGTTGCGGCAACCGGTGCAGGGTTTGGGGACCAAATACCAGATCCACATATGGCGCACGCTTCACTATTTCCGCACCTTCCTGACTGGCGACGCAACCCCCTACGCCGATGAGAAGATTCGGGTTGGCGGTTTTAAGATGCCTGACGCGTCCCAGATCATGAAATACCTTTTCCTGCGCTTTTTCCCGCACGGAACAGGTATTGAACAGGATCACATCGGCCTCAGCGGGATCATCGGTTTTTTCCATGCCTTGCGCATCATGCAGCACGTCCGCCATCTTGTCCGAGTCATACTCGTTCATTTGGCAGCCAAACGTTTTGATATAAAGTTTTTTAGCCACACCTGTCTCCAACCGTACCGAAATATTGTTCGAGCCATCCAGTACGGTGACCATTCAAAAGTTGCGACGAATACACGGGTTTCAGCCTGTAAAATCAGGTTAAGCGCGTTTACAACTGCGGCAACCGCTGTTCAACCCGAATTCACCCGGTAATGAACCCACCCAAAAAAATAAGCTCACGCAGGCTATAAAAAAATCTTTTCGGATTATGGCGCCTGGTTGATATATAAGCGATCAAGTGCCGGATTCAGGTTCATCACGAAAACATGATCCTTAGCTTGCTGGCCCGGGATGCTGTAGATGACCTATCCGCTGTTTCGTAACCCCGCGGCCACTCCATTGATAGTGAGTTGTATTGCACGTTTCACGGCATCCGTCGCATCGCCAGAACGATACCGCCGCAACAGTTCCACCTGCAGATGGTTGAGGGGGTCGATATACGGTGTGCGATTACGAATGCTGCGAGCAAGTGTAGGGTTATCCTGCAGTAACTCAGTGCGACCAGTGACTGCGAAAAGCCACTTCACGCTGAGATCCCATTCTTTCTGTATGCGCCCAAAAACTTCCTCACGCAAGTTGATATCGGTAACCAGCTCAGCATAACGCGATGCAATGCCCATATCGGTCTTTGCGAGCACCATATCCATATTGGATAACATGGTTTGCAGAAATGGCCAGGTACTATGCATTTCCTGCAGAAAACCCAACCCTTTTTTGCCTCGGCCCTGGCGTTGGACAAATATCTCCACCGCTGTGCCAAAGCCATACCAGCCCGTAATCATGGCGCGATTGACACCCCAGCTGAACGTCCAGGGTATGGCGCGCAAATCTTCTATCCGATCGGATTGGCTGCGTGATGGCGGGCGGCTGCCGATATTAAGTCCGGCAATTTCCCTGATTGGAGTCGATTCCTGAAAATATCGATTGAAGTCCGGGGTTTCGTATACAAGGTCGCGATAAGCGGTGAGCGCATCGAGCGCGAGTACTTCCATGGTATTGTGATACTTGATGGCGCGTCTACCAAGCGGATCGTGGCTCAGCAACGTAGCCTCAAGCGTCGCAGAGACCAACGTTTCAAGATTTCGGCGACCGATTTCAGGGTCGGAATATTTACTGCCGATGACTTCGCCTTGCTCGGTAATGCGTATCTGACCATTCACGCTCGCGGGTGGCTGGGCTAATATTGCCTGATAGCTCGGACCGCCTCCACGTCCAACCGTGCCTCCACGCCCATGAAAGAGGCGCAGTTCAACCTTGTGCCTGGCAAAAATTTTCGTCAATTCGGTTTCGGCTTTGTAAAGCTCCCAGTTGGCTGCAAGAAAACCGCCATCCTTATTGCTGTCGGAATAACCCAGCATCACCTCTTGCACATTGCCGCGAGAATCCAGGAGCTTGCGGTAATATGGCAGCGAAAATAACTCGTCCATAACGGCGCCACAGCCCCGCAAGTCCGCGATAGTTTCGAACAACGGAACGATATTGAGATGCAGGTGCGGCTTTTCGCCGGGTTGCAAAAGGCCTGCTTCCTTGAGTAACAGCGCGACCTCCAGCATGTCGGAAACGCCGTCGGTCTTGGAAATAATGTAATTTGGCAACGCGGCACGACCGAAGCGCCGATGAATTTCCGTTGCCGTTTGTGCCATGCTCAGTTCGCTCTGAGCAAGTTCGGAGTATTCCAGATAAGGTGAGCGTAGGAGACGAGGACTGCTGATTTCGGTCAGCAGCCACTGCACCCGTTCCGTCTCGCTCAATTGGGAATAATTCCGGTCACGTGCACAATGCCCGAGCAATTCCGCCACGACCTGCTCATGTATATTACTATGCTGGCGCATGTCCAGCGACGCGAGATGAAAGCCAAACACCTCCGCTGCGCGCCGCAGATGACGCAGATCGCCGCGCGCCAATAATTCGGATTTGTGCTGCTTGAGCGACTGAATGACGATA
>JBDTHR010000216.1:0-16373 GCA_039936855.1 Nitrosospira sp.
TGCTGCGCATGGCTACCTCCGCCCGCCGCCATGAAGATATCTGGTTGAGGAATGCTCAATTCCTCAAAAAAAACTTCATTCATCTCGCGATCATAATGCTGACCGGTATGGATAATCTTGTATGCCAGGCCACCATGGGATTGCAGCGCACGCACGATAGGCGCAATTTTCATGAAATTCGGGCGCGCACCGGCAACCAAATAAAGACTTTTCACGTATTTGTCCCGACAGACCTGGGTGAAAAGCGCCGCCTGGGGGGAAAGAAACCGATTCCTGCGATTCCCGCTATCATCATCATATAGCTGCTCGGCTCGGAAACAACCGACATGGACATGGACTGAAACGTTTCTTTCCCATCTCCGATCAGAACCCCAGTCGAATAAGCCGAAATTGATTCTGTATCTGGTGACCAGCTATATATACCGTTCTTGAACCAGACCCCGGCTTGGTCATTGAAAGTATTGATGTGATCATGTTCTTGAAAAAGCAGTACCCCATCCTTCCAGAATTCAAGAGAACCGGTATCGTCTGCTGCCCACTTTACATGGAGATCCAGGTAGGTCCATCTCCCCGTTTCGAGCTCCCATGAAGTCAGCTCCCGACGTTCAAAATCGACCCCCGCCTTGGACTTGATGTCGGGTGGCGATGTAATAGCGTGATGGTCGAATGCATTGATCAGCTTCACTTTATTATCTTGAACGATAAGAGCGAGAGTCGGGTTTCGAAAGCCGCTCTCATCCTTATCGGGCGTATTGAGAATTTGCGCAATGGCACTATCAACTTTGACGTATTTCCAGGTATCAGGAAGATAATAACCCCAGGAATACCAACGTTCCGAACCGATAGAATCCTTGAAAGCACTTGCTTCGGAGCGGTAACCTGAATTGGTCGCAATATCGCCGGCGATATAAGCCGCGCGCATCACGGAATTCGCGGACCCTGCCGGATCTTGAACTCTTTCGAGACGGGCTGGAACACCGTTCGGCGTCGATGTGCCGCTAACAACATTGCCGTTCGCCTCCAGTGCTCGATATCCGGAAAAATTGCCCGAACTGAATCTTCCATCGAAAACAATCTCGGCATATGCATAATTACAAGAAAACGCAAAAACGAGGCTGGCAAAAATAAATTCTGATCGAATCATGAGATTTCCATATAAGAGAATCAAAATTTCCTGCAAAACGCGTTGGTGATATGAGCGCGCAGGCATTGCTGTCCCGACCAGCTCACCTGAGGTTGGTCTTGTCAAATTTCCTGACTCTTCGCTCAGAAACCCTGCCTGGGACCTCATCGATATGATGAGGCCCACCTGAACTCACGGCGTGCCGGGAGCTGAGTAATAACCCCTAAATCCATACCAGCAAAGCGTGTCAGCGGGTCGGCAAGAGGTGCCGAATACCGTGTATATCGATGCCGCATCACGTTGGCGCGACATCTGATCCGGATATATCCACCACATCAAAGTATCCACGTTATGCGGTTCACCTGTGCGCAATCCTGTCCCGCAGCGCCTTGTGACCACCGCTTCATGTAAGCGCTCGGCCAGATGCTGTAGCGAACACGGCCGAGATCCGGCGACGCTCAGCTCTCCAACGCCCCACATTGGAAAGTCGCAGATCCGCTTCAGGCACACTGCATCCGCAATCGTTTCTAGAAAAAAACGGGATTTCTCTAACTAAAAATAACAATCAGGCTTAAGCCCCCTTAGGCAATAACAGCAGGCGAGTGAACCAGAACTCGCAGCATATTGCTGGTCGCCAGGGGTTTTTTAAGATTTACATTCCCAATGTGGCTAGCGCGACATCTACATCATCCACACGCATCACAAACCTGTGCTTACCACTTGCCGGCAATACGAAGGAATGGTTTTCCAGAAAATCGATATGCTCGAACTTGAGCGCTTCCCGCGTTCGCTTCAGATAGTTCGACCATTCATTTCCAGTCTTGTAGCAGTGCAGATTAATTACAAGCCTTCGCTCATCATACAATACCTGGAAGGCTGAGATTCGACTGTCCTCTCGAAACATATAGGCAAAAAACATAAAATGCACCGTATTGCCTTCTTGATCGGAAACCAGATCATCATTCCGTCCGATCACCTCGCGGATCAGTGGAAAACCCCGACCACAGGGACAAGGGTTATCATCCATCACCACTAGATCACCGGTATCATAGCGTGGTAAAAAAAAAGTATGATTGGAAAGATCAGTGGAGATAAGCTTACCGGATTCAAGTACTTCCGGGTAGCTGCGAGTGGTAATAAGATGAAGACCCTGCTTGCGCTCACATTCGTAAGCTGAAACTCCCCCATCGTTACATCCATATTGATTCAGGCAAGATGCGCCAAAAGCGGTTTCAATCACCTCGCGCATCGTCGGCGTCAACACCTCAGCCGTACATACGACGCCGCGAAGGGTAAAACGCAAACGCTTGCGAGATGCGAGAATATGTTGCGCGAGTTGGTGAATTGCCGATGCATAGCCATAAAGTAGCCGGAAGCCGCCCGAGGCTATTGCTTCCGCATAGCTTCGCATCCGCTCCTGCGACAGGTCAAAGGCTGAGAATAGACTTATGTTCATTAGCTTGTAATAAACCATCTCTTTGTAGCCACTGCTAAATAGAGATGACCCGGCGAGAAAAGCTACCGGTTCGCCCAGCCGATAACCAGTCGCGCGCCAACTTAACAGGATTCCGGCCCAAAGATAGGATTGGGATGACGTCCCGGTGAAATAAACAAACGGCTCTCCAGTGGAGCCACCGGTCTTCTTTCGCATGCGCTTACCACTGTAGCCAGGATTCATGAGGTACTCGCGGTGGCGGTTCGCGAAGGCCTTGTCGATCACCGGTAATTGTTCAAAAGAATGGTAGTTAGCGTAGAGCGGAATAGAACTCCGAAGCGCATCGAAATAGTTCACTAGCGACTGTTTCTGCCGCTGCTGGATTTCGGCGGGTGACTCAAACTGGATGCTTTCTAGTTGGCGAAGTAAACCCAAGACGCTGGTTCTACGCATCATATCAATGAAAAAAAAGCCTCCATAGCCTAACATCGATAACTTTCCTCGCTCAATCAATGTTGCAGGGATCCAAAAAGATCAAAAACAGCTTACCAAGCGTTTAGCGGCGCCATGAGCGCCTAATGCCGCACCTTCAAAGTTGATCCGGTCCCATCAGGCATCGACCTGCTTTTTTGTATTTTCCTAGACCTCGATCGTGGTTTTGCTCACATAAGGGAGCAGGCCGAAGCGCGCCCATATCGCCTCAAGCTGCGGGAACACCACCTCATCAGAGAATATGTGTTGTATGCGTTTTCTTCCGTTAGCGCCCAAGCGCTGCCTCAGCGGTTCATCATCCAGTAACCGGCGCAGTGCCGCTGTCAATCCGTCAATATCACCAGGCTGTACGATAACTCCCTCTTCACCCTGCCGCATCACCTCGGGAATACCGCCTACCGGGGTGGTGATCACCGGCACCCCCCATGCCATCGCCTCCAGGATGGACATGGGCAAGCCCTCGTTATATGAGGGCAATACGAATATCGATGCCGTCGATAATAGCGCCTCTTTATTTTCTCCCGTTACCCATCCCAGCAATTGTACCCTCTCCGAAACACCCAGCTGGCGCGCGAGTTCGCTTGCCTCGTTGACATCGCCATCACCCCCGAGCGCCAATTTCACATCGCCACTCACAACAGCAAAGGCCCGGATCAGATCGAAAGCTCCCTTGCGCGCCCCGATCCGTCCGAGAAAAAGAATCCCATTCCTGACCTCGTTGTGCTCGAATGTTTTTTGCCTGGGCAACGATACGGAGTTGTAAACGACTTCCACTTGCGCCCCTGGCGCAATTTCGCGCAACTTAGCCGCCCAACTCACCGATAAAGCTATTACAGTCGCCGCGTTTCTCAAAAGAGCACGGATGATTTCACGCCGTAAAGGGCCGCATTCTCCGCGGAAAAACTCCTCGAACTCGGCCCCGTGCATATGCAACACATAGGGGACACGAAACGGGATGGCGGTGAAGGCAAAAATGGATTTCCTCCAAATGCTTGCTCTGGATGCGACATGTATATGGATCAAGCCAATATGACCCTTGATGAGAAGAGCGATCATTCGACAGTAGGCAGAAAGGGCTGTCACCAATTTTCTCCAAGCGGAGCCCTCTACATGGGTGAAGAGGTAAGTTATCCGCCATTTGTCAAACAAACCGCTCTGGCGATATTTTGCGACCACGGTCGCGATTCCGCCTTTCGCATAAGGGTGAGTCCCAATCATGAGCAATTCCCGGCGAGCGTTTGAGCGTTTCATATTTTAAAGTACAGATCCTGGCAAAAAAGAACAGTTCCCCGTCTTACTGGCGGAAAGATACACTTAAATTTTGCCTCAAGCGGAATGATCCGCTAGATTCCTGTCATTACGCAGCTTATATATTTTGAGATCATATACAGAGCCAAAAGATCTGGCGCGTGAGATGCTAAACAAGTATACGTCGTGCTCGACCGAGCTAAGTGATCTCACGCGCGGCGATCGGTATATTCGGATCCGCTAGAACCCGGCTCGCACCGAGCAGTGCGGCCACGGTTAAGATGTGCCAATTGACAAGAGAGAACGCGGCAAGCGCCATGTTGCGTTTTTTGATACAGAGCGCGAGCCATGCACACATCCATACGCCAAATTCTAATAGCAGCCATGCTTCAAGAGTATCGAGTAAACTGCCTCCACGCATCACCGCTATTCCGAAGGTTGTGAGGTGTATCGCAGGTGTCAAAACCACGGACCATTGTTTGCGCACAGCATGCCACCACCAGGTTTTACCGAAAGCCAAACGCAATAGTATGCCACCCGCATGAGCGCGGCCGTTCTTCCAAAGCCGGCGCAACATTCCCCAACTTGATTCCGCATGGCCGGTGTGCAAGACCGCCACGTTCGGAAGGCGGAACAAGCGCCAACCCGCGGCACGCAAGCGAAAGCCTAGCTCAGCCTCCTCAAAGGCCGGAAGCCAGCGGTGGCCCAGGTAACCCACCGATTCGATTGCCTCGCGCCGATAAAGTCCGCCGCCGCCCAACTCATCCACTTCTGTTCGATTTTTCACGCTCCCGACCGTTTCTGCCCGCTTTGCATCCATAGCGTTGCGGATTTGGGTATCGAGGAGTTTGCCACCCACTCCTGCAACGTCAGGTTCGGCGGCTAGCACATCCAATGCCCTCGCTATGAATCCGGGCTGCAGTTCCATATCACCGTCGAGAACGTAGATATACTCTCCCGCCGCGAATTGGTAGCCTAGTTGCACCGCAGCACCACAGCCGCGGTCTTCAGTGCAAGAGAACTGTACGATACGGACGGGGTAGGAACGGGCAATTTCGACAGTCCGATCGGTTGAGAGAGAATCGACGAGAATCACTTCCCCATCGATCGAGCGTGCCTCGCGCACGGCGGCAGCCAAACAATTGGCAATCCCCGTCTCTTCGTTGAACGCCTTGATAAGAATACTAACGTAGCCCTTGCGCTCCGCCGCCGTACTCATGCTCCAGGCTTGCCAATCTGAAAATGGTCAAGTCGGTCATGCCGCATTGGCAAGTCAACCGGCGCCGCAACATTGGATACTTCGACTACAATAGGATAAGTTCTTACCGGCATGCCATGCGCAGTATTAAACCCTCCAGCTCGCCTCGGCTCTCCGGGCGCTAGAAACCAATCTCCTCGCGACAAGTTGGGGACCGGGACAAAATAGTATCTGCTGGATTCGAGCTTGATCACATATTCGACCATCGGCTTAGGGTCATTTATTTTGGAGACTTGATCGGTCCGATGTAGGTTTTCGTCAGACCGAAACTAACACGTTGTGTGGAATATTATCAGAAATGCACTAAAACTGGCACATACACCTTATCTGATCTACTCAACAAACTACATTTTCTCGTCGCCGGTTCCCACAGCTTGACAAGTTTATTCTTGATTGTTGAGAAGCTTTGAAAGCCGGCAAAACTCATCTTACATAGGTTATATTTAGTTTTTGTTTCAATCTGTAAATCTGAAAGAAACAGATGCGGCGAAAGCTGAAGACGCAAAGTCATCGGTTTACCGGTATTTGCCTCAGAATGGGAGGACTGACGTAGTTCTGCTCTCCGGCGAGAAGAGGAATTGAACGCGGGAATTAACAAACAGGTACGTGAGCGTCAGAATCAAGGCACCCGGTTTTTCACCTTACTCGAGCTGCATATTTTCAGTTAAATAATATTCCTGGGTTGTATTTTGCGTGGTCCACGCAGAATCTTATCTTTTTATCGCTGCCTTGAGCGTTACCTGGAATCCACTTCGGCCGCCCCCCACTGGACTCAAGACTCGGTATAAACAGAGGAATCACCCGGCCCGGTACAGGAAAGATTGACGTGCCCCCTGAAAGGCGCTAGCAGTTTACCAAAGTTAGGCTAAACATGGGAATACGTCGCCGCACACCACCGGGATCAAAAACCTGATCGGGTCAGCATCGGTTGCAATCCGGGGCATTCGTATAAATCCTTGGATACGCTCGACTATAAATGATTTAGTAAGCCCTAAAACCTTTTCTTTCCGCATTATACACCCTGGGGAAATTGCGGCGAACTCACTTCCCGACAGCAAATTGAGCCGCCGTTGCAACACCTCATCTATCTCTTTCTGGCTCGGCTTTGCTATCAATTCCGATATGCTGAAATAACGTGCCAGCCTGCGTTTCACCGAGAATGAAAACCAATGGACAAACAAAGTCAGGATGTGCGGTTCTATCGGAAACCACTTATTTGGAGTCTGGCAGTAAAGTTGTTTGCCCGCACTTAACATCCCCATCATCCCCATCGCAAACTGTTGCTGTTGCGCATGATCCCCGACGTGCTCTATGACGGAATTGAGAACACCAAAGCAAAAGCCATTGGACTAAACGGTATACATAAGGCATCACCTGCCACAAATTCGATTCCTGGGTAATCAATTATCGGCTCCGGTAGATCCAGGTTCAGCACAGTGATTTTAGTTGATGGTTTTATGCAGGACCACGGGAAAGCTCCGCCATCAATGTCAAGAACCCGCACGGCCGGATCTCAGAGTACAACAAACCTGTCAGCTATATCCTTGGCTCTTGCGGGTCGGAAGATACTCATAATGAATTTGTAAATCCACTTCACGAGCTTCCTCCTGCACTCAAAAAAATTGTCGAGTCTGCCGTTAATACATACCCTCTGCCTCGCTCTCTGTGCGGGTAGAGTAAAGTCCTTTTCCTGAAGTCAGGTATTTGTCTTGGCACTATCTGTTAACCTGGCTGGCAAAGAACACTCGTCGACAATCCCTTTCTTCAAACCAGGTGCGGGAGCTCTTACATTTGGTCAGAGCCCAGCCTTCCGCCTGAGTTTTTCGAGGCCTGACACAAAGTCGGGCTGTAGAACGCCGGTAATTTTTCTACTTAGCCAGAACCAATAATGAAAATCCACCTAATACTCTTACAGCCAGATCAGAATGAAGTTGAAAGAAAAGCTTTCTAGGCACTTTCATGAGATTCGCTTTCCAACCACGATTGGAAAGCTCTAACGAACCATTTGTATAGCAGTAATCCACCACTTCATACCCCGTATCCCTTAGCGTTGCCAAGGCTGTTTCCTTGATAAAATAGTGGATGTGACCCGCTGATGATCTGGAGCGTAATATTGGGGAGAGGCGAAAAACTGATTGAACGGATAAATCCAGAGGGATATGAAACACTTTATATAAAGCTTTCTTTTTAACTTTTCTTAGAAATCCAAAGTAATCCTCAACGTGTTCAAATACGTCAATGGCCATCAATACATCGAACGCGGAATCTTCATAGTCAAGTAGATTTTCGAGAAAAAAATGAAGATTCTCCTTTTCTTTATTCTTGCAGATCGCAAAAGCTTGAGGGGAAATTTCATATCCGGAAAAAACTACTTCGCCACCGTATTGATGTGATAGACAGTTCAGTATTTCACCAGCTCCACACCCTATTTCACATAATGTCAAAGGAGTAACGCTATTTTTTTTGAGTATCTTTAATATCTGCTTTGCTTTCCATGCCGAATCCTCTTGATGCCAAGTTGGATGGTTATCCAAATACGTCCCATCCTTATAAATATTGCCAGCGTTCATATTTGCTTCCCCCTTATTACAGTATCTTCCAGAAGATATACGCTACTGTCGGCCACCCCATGATGCCGAATATTGAATACCGTGGTGCAGCAACCTAATCGTCTGTGCATTCCTGCTTCGATATCCTTATCATCCTTTTCTTCAATGTGATTTCAATTTTACATCACCCTCGGGAGACGATTTTCCGGGAAAGTTCACTGCTAACCAGCGAGCACATCTATCTGCGGAAAAGCCACGCAATCTCAGCGTCAACTTGGTGCTCGGCGGTTTATAAATTACCAAACAAAAATCTTACGGCCGAGCAAATGGTTCAGGCTCGCCCGTTCTTCTACTCGAAAAGGTTTGAGGAGATAAGATACCAACATAAAAAAACCGCAGGCAAGTGCAGCCATGATGGCCAATCCCGACCAGCCGTGTGTCGGTATTGCAATCTGTTGCGCCAGCAAGAATCCCGTTAAAGCCGCCGCCGCCAGTTTGTAAATTCCGATTACATCGGGTCTGTAAGTGGTGGTACGCACCAGGGCAATAATAACCGTGGCGTTGAATATCATTTCGCTCACAACAATTGCAATGATGGGGCCCCACAAACCCAGACCGGATTTTAGCAGCGAATAAGTCAAAGGCAACACCAGTATTCCAAAAGCCGCCCCCCGCAGACATAGATGACTCTTACCGCTGGTCACTGCCACCGTCTCCAGTATCTGGCGCTGACTGTAGAGGATGAGCGCCATCAGCAAGCCCGCCAAGTAATGACCTGACTGCATAAACTTGCCGCCACTGAGCAGGATTAACAGTTCGCCTCCGGCAAGCCAGACGAATACCAGGATGGGCATCAAAACAAACAGGCTCAGCTTTCCGACAAGATTGACGTTGCGTGTCAATTCCACCATACCACCTTCTCCTACATAGGAGGCCACCAGCTTGGGCCTGATCAGGCTGAACAGCATAGTCGCAGGCAAATAGCGGGAGATTTGCCCGTAGAGCCTGAGCAAAAAGCCAAATAGCGCCGTAACTTCCAGACCGAGATAACGCTGAATCAAAAAGACGAAGATTTGTGGGCTATAAGTTAGCGTAACGAGATGGCTGAAATACATATGGCGGGCCATAAGCCACATAGCAGGCCAACTCGGCGGCTGCCACCCATCTCGTTTCAATAAACCGCCGTGCGTGCGCAAATGCTTAACCAAACTGTATAAGGCGAGCATTGTGCCTAAGGCGGATGCCGTTATCTCGGCCAGTACCACTTGGTCTAGACGAACCGCTCCATGTACCGCTGTGATACTCAGGAACAACAGCAACGCAGCATTACGCATCACAAGGCTTATTTGCGCTTGGCCCTGTTGCAAAAGAGGTTCCAAGATGCTTTCACGGATGTGCCGGCCTAAACCGTCCACGAGCATCACGAGCAGATAAAGTCGTGCTATATCCACTTGGTACGCAAGTTTCAGAGGGGTCAGAAGCCAAGGCATCACCACATAAAGCAGCAGCGAACCAGCAACTAAAACCAAGCCGATCCGGGCGGTAATCTTCCAAACAAAATGCGCGAGTATTTCGCCGCTAGCGTGCAGACGAAATTCCGGTAAATAGCGCGCCGCAACCCATGGCAGACCGAATGACGCTATTGCCAGAGAAAACTCCATTCCGGCGATCAATGTCACGTAGGCCCCGTATTCTTCCACGGTCAGCAAGCGCACCAGCCAAAACAAAATAATCAAGGTGAATAGAGCGGAGATTGCTTTGCCGATAAGAAAATGCGCCGCGCTACGCTTTAGCGCATGGCGGGAATAGGGCGAAGCACTCATAAATGTGATGACTCTCGGCAATTAGGGCAGCATGCCCATGATACGGTCAAGCAGGACAACTACCAGCATGGCAAGCAAACTTTCGAAACTCATGCTGAGCGTTGGGGGGGCGATAAAAAGGGATAAAGGTAAGACAATGGCTTAATAGCCCGTTTGGCGCAACTAGCGGCTTGTATCGTCGGTGGAATAGATTTCGCCAAAAGCGGCGAGCGGAGATTCGCATGCATAGGCCACCCATGACCACGCCCCCCCGTTGCGCTGATGTAACGGAGCTATAAAATCTTAAAATGAGATATCTGAATAGTCGTAGGATTTACAGATACTGTAAGAATTATAGCCTGGGTGGTTAAGATTCATATCTGAAGCAGGAGAGATCGAATCTGACCTCTCCTTGGATTTCCGACCCTGCATAAGGTACAAGCACTCATCCGACCAAGGACATGGATAACTAAGGCGGCTTAACTGTGATCCGCCTGATCCGTATCGAAGTCGGGCGGATCAATATCACGTTGTTTTTGCGAGCAGTAAGTCCGGCAAAGGATTATCTCTCATGTCGGCATCCGGACGCAGTGGTTAAAACCGGAATATACTCGCCTTAATCATTCCCCGGCTATCTCGAAAAAGAGCGCTGGACCGTCCGGTAGCGCTGCTGTATCCACGTGTAATTCTATGGCGCCTCCTGCCCGCGTAAGAGGAATCGCCTGACGCCGAGCGCCCCCCAGCGTGAGTGGCCACGCCTTGAGCCCGGCAGTATTCTCGGCCGCGACACGTAGCGTAGCCGAGATCGTCCGAACTTGCGGCGGGTATTTACCCCGTGTTTTAATTGTCGTGCGTTCCGCATCCGTGAAGGTCATGCCCGTGTTGATGGCATCGGTCAACACCCAAAGCAGCAGATGGCGGCTCTGAGCAATCGGCTTTTTGTCCAGCGATGAAACCGCAAACATCGCCGGCCCACTCGCGGTGCGTACGCTCAACGCACCTGCGGAGGCATCACCGCCTTTCAGCGCCAGCGCTACCGTGCGATCGGTAGCTACCTGGATAAGGCCAGCCCCCGAATCTATGACAATTTGCCCCGTATCGGATTGGTATAGCTGATTCTCCGGTCGGGAGCGATTACCGGAATCTATTAATCGCGCATCTTGCAAGGCTGCTACGGCATCTGAGCGCAGATCCCGCCCAGCAGCCGGGCCATTCGCCGATTTCACAAGCCACCAAGGTTGCGATCCTGTCAGGTTGACCCAGAGTTCGCCAGGTTTTGGCCGCTCTGGTATCGGGCCGAAGTCCAGCCCCAGGGGAGAAATGAAGGCCAACTTTGAGAGTGGCTCAGGCAGGTGTTCCTGACCACCGCTCCTGGCCATCATCTTATCGGTATCCATGTGCACGTGGATGCGCTTCTGTGAACTCGCAACATCACCGCGCCGATACAGCATAGCGGCGAGACGCTCGGCAGCGTGAGCGATCGGATCGCTTCCAACGCTGAATGGGTAGATCGCCTGCCGCCGCACAAACGGCGACGGGCCGTAATCGAACTGAATTGGTGTTTCCGCGAATTGGCAAATCATATCCCAATCTTGATGCGCCGCAAACGCAGGCATTAAGGCGGCCGATTCATGCCGCCATTGATTCCAGAATGGTTGTCCGTACTCGCTAACGGTGAATGGCTTGCCCCACTGTCGCGCGTTGCTTAGCCCACGTATATATTGAGCCATATCTTTATGTAAGCTCGACTGCATCATTCGTGAGCCCGGATCACCACCTTGGCTGGGCAAACCGGCGGAGTAGCTGTGCATGTCCACCCATTGCAGGCTGGCACGAGTGATGTCCGAACTAACAATACCCCAATTGTCGAAAGCGGTGGTCAAGCCCTTGAAGCCCAGGTCGCGCACCCGCTTCTCCATCGCGCGATAGCCCCGCTGTTCCAAGTCGACAACGAAGCGCATAAAATCGATATCGCGGGGTCCTGTTCCTCGTGCCACGACCGGCAGATCGATTGTTCCAGCGAGGGACTCCTGAGGCTTTAGCCCAGTGCCCCAGGCTGACCGTAACGCCGCATCGTTGCCATAACGCGCCTTCAGCCAATCACGAAACTGGGGAGCCAACTCTAGTGGATATAACGGGCCATAGCCGGCTTGTGCCGGGTATGGTCGATAGATCTCGACGAGATAAAAAAAACTTCCCTCATTAACCAGGATCATGCCCAACATAGCGGGGTCCTGTAGGGGAGCAATTCCCGTATAGGGATTTTTCGCTCCCCACAACCGCTCGACAAGCGTCGCCCAATGGGCGAAACCCTTCGGATCGGTGAGCACATCCATTTTGGCGCGGTATTTTCTTACCCATCGATGAGGACGCACATCGCCCCAAGCGCCGTTGTCGGACGTCATACCATCGACGATCCAATAAATGCCCGCCGCCTTGAGCTGGGCGAGCAGGTAATGCAGGCGGTCTAATTGCTCAGGATCAAAGTCGAAATCCTTGAAACGGCCGGTCATCAGGAGTGGGTCAACATTATGCATCCGAACCAGGTTATAGCCTGTGCGCGTGAGCTCCCCTACAAGTCGATCACTTCCGGCTTTATCCGGTATCCCTCCGCTCAGCGGGGTTAGAGCCAACGAGGCACAAAGGAAGCGTTCCGGAATGCTGCGACGCTCGAAGCCAATATGCCCGTCTGGTAACACAATGGCCGAGCCGTGCTTGCCTGCGGGTCCGGTTGGGACCAGGGCAGAGAAATCAAGGGCACTTCCGGAAGAAACGGTAATGTCATGATCTGTAATTGTTTTCCAGTTATTCCCTGCCGAGTTATCCCCCGCCGTTACGCAGCCCATAAGCGCCGCCATTAATAACGGCGTGCACAGGAAATTGAAAAGTAATCGGAGCATTTTAAAAGTCCTCCTGAGGTTGTGTCTCGCGACGCAGCGAGACGGGATAAAACAGCATTCGTATGATCTTTTGAGCAACTGGGGAAACCACGTCATTTGATACCCAGTCGCGGCAACCTGCGATCCATTGTGGACGGTCTTTTAGCGTCTCTTCGGCGTCCGAGTAAATCCTCACAACGATGCTACGTAGACGATCTCGAATTTAGTATGCAGAGATATGCACGCTGCGATGACTCATGTTGCGCCTTATAAAGAATTCTTGATCTGCTGATCTTTAATTTCGTTAATTTCCATATCGGAAGATAGGCGAATAGCGCCCGCAAGCTATAGCTTCACAAGCGGCTTCGCCCCCCTGTCGATCACATAGGTAAAATGAGCCACCATTACAAAAAACTCCGCGGAAAGAAGCGTGTTGAGTTGGAAATTTGCCTCGAACGCAGATCGCATCAGAAGGACGGCGAGCAGAGCTATGCTCCCGCCTCGGGTGGGTTTGGCTGCACGTATTGAGTACCGGATAAGAAAATATAAAAAAACCAATAATGCGGCAAGCCCGACGAATCCCGATCGGCTGAATATTTGCAAGAAGAGGTTGTGCGCGCTCATTGCAGTTGCCAAGCCGAGCCGGTGACGATTCTCGGGTCCCCAGAAATCGCCGCCCTGCCCAAATAAAGGATTTTCCAATCCACCGCTTATCGCGGCGTCCCATATCGACGTTCGGCCAGTTGCCGTAGATAGATGACCTACTGCGCGCGCATCCAATCGACCTTGAAGCGCATCAAGAATACCCGTATCGAAGAACATTACGAGCGCCCCGCCCACTACAATCGAAATAATGGAACCGCCCAATAAGGCGATAGGAATTAAGCTCCCGTGTTTACTGTCGGCAATGGCTTTATTGGTCTGGGTCAATAACCGCCAGCAAAAAATGATAAGAAGACCTACGAATGCGGCGGCAATCGATGCTTTGGACTGGGTTAAAACCAGCGTCAGGGCGGCTGCGGAAAGTATGCTCGCTCTAACCCATGGCTTGGCTGACGGTTCGGCCAACTCCAGCACGAGAAACATGCTTGCAGCCGCACCGAGCGCATTCGCATGCGATGTCACTCCCCAAAACCTTGAATCAAAACCCGGAATCAGCCCAATATAACCGGGCTGAAAGACAAGCTGGGGCGCAATTATCGCTGCAATCAAGCTGGAGAATACTATCAAGCCAAGACACTGTTTTCCGACAATAACCGGGTCGGTACTTGACAATCTGACCCAGAGAAATATTGCAATATATGTGAAAAGCGGGTAGATCAGGTTTACGTGGAAGTAATAACGCTGCCCGAATAAAATCGGTAAAATGCTGAACGCAACGTAGAACACTACAAACGCGATGGTGATGTCGTCTGGCGCTCTCAACCCCCGGCTATCAAACCGGTCAAAGCTGGCTTTATAATTTTTGAAATTGACGAACCAAGCTGCGCAGAGCGCCACGGAGCATCCGATCGCAGCCATAAGAAGCAGCTTTGTGGACACGGCGCTTCCGGCATCCGCTTCGGACAGGACAACCAGGCTTTCGTCCATAAAAGTCAAGACCCGGCCAGACAAGATAGTGGTCGCTACGCTCGTGCTCGCGATAAACAGCATTAGATAGCTGAACATTCGAGCTGGCCAGCGGAACCCGGCGCCTGCGACAATAACGATTGCCATAGTCGAAAGCAATGCGAGAACAAATGCAGCGAGTGGTAAGACCGTGAGTTGCAGCACAATTAATTTTCGCCAATGATTGAAAGGCCTTTCGTATGAGGCAATGCGAACAAAATCGCAGGCATGTACTTAACTCTTGGCGCGATAATAAAGTCTGACGGCTTATCCTGCTGAATCAACCATGGCATGTCGGGCATAATCGCAGGTGTGGCTTCCCACCGCATAGCGCATGGAATGCCAAGGTATAGGCGATACGCCCGGCCGAGCCTTATATGCGGGTATGCAAATGATCTGCGAGTGACAGGTTTCGCCGCGAACAGGGCTTTGATGATTAAATAGCCGCAGTGCGCTGTTATACCGCCGGTAACCGCAATTTCTTTCATGGATGACCTGAGCCAGGCATGCCATTCAGCTTTTGGCGATGTTCAGATGTTAACGCGCCAAGCATCTGATCGATAAACTGGGCTTGCATCTCATATGCGCGGGACGCTTCAGCGTCGATGGAAGAAACACGTATCAGCATTCCATCCGGGATTTTTCCGTTCAGGCCGTACCTCATTTCCGCGATTTTTTTCTGAAGACCGCCTTGAAATACGCGATCACCAACTGTTGTCCAGTAAGTGACCGGCTCGTTGCGATGGCCGAGATTGGTCAGGATACGCGTGACCGGAATCAATCCGTTTTCAGTAGCCAAAGTACCCGTTTGTTTACTCTGGAGCGAGAATCCCTGTGCAGGATAGCAAACCTCGGGGTAATGCATCTGCATGGAATCCCTCTGGTCGTCTCCATAGGCGATCGCGAGCATGATGCGGTAGTCACGGCTGTTCTTATAAACACGGCTGAGTGTCTGGGTATAAATTTTTTCAATCATTTCCTGCTGCTGCGGATCGACCATTTGCACTGAGTTCTGCTGCTCTTCGCTCCAATTCCCGAATGCATGCGGAATCATTGTATCCAGATCGATGGCAGGGCCCTGATCGGCAATTTTTTGGGTAGGACGCAGAGCCAGTGCGAGACCTGATGCTGCGAGCATGAGCACTAAAAGAATCAAATTTCTGAACAGGAGATTCATTGTTACGCTCCACCCAACGTTCCATTACGGCCACGCTGCAGCTTGACGCCGAGCTGCAACAGCGAATCTACTCCGATGATCAACAGCAGGGCACTGAGGAAAAGCACCATGCCTGCGAATCCATGTAAAAAACCCTGTCCGGCTTCATCACCAAAATGATAGGTAATGAGCGTTAATACGATCACACGGATGACGTTAGCGGTAAAGGAGATGGGCACGATCAAAATGGCTAAGGTAACGTTACGGAACAGGGAGTCGTGCCGGATAATGTTAAGGTAGAGCAAACCCAGCGCCTCAAGCGTAAAAAGGGTATGCAACCCCGCGCACGCGTCAGCTACCAGCAGTTTGTATTGCCCGATCTGGAGTATGACGCCCGTGCGGGCAATGGGATAGTTCGCCCAGAAAAGTATGCTTTCAGCCATATAAGAAACCGCCATCTTCATCGGCATCGTCAGGGCATCCACCACCGTTGCGGGTAAGGGAATCATGAAAAGCATGAAGAAAAGCGGAAACCATTGTGCCTTGAGTGCGGCGCTGCCGCGCATGAGCAAAAGTATGGCGGCCAGCATCCAGATGACTGAACCGATCTCCATGAGCAGAATGCCTTGCGAACGGCCAATCACATAGAGCAGCAACGCGAAAATAAAAATGGGCCAGCCGGCTGAAGGCAACACTGGCTGATTTTCGCTCAAGCGCCACATTTCCGGCCACTTGCGATAAATAAGCCAGCAAGCGATACCGAGTACAATCGGACCATGCGCTTGCTGATCGGTACTCCAGATGCCGCGAAAGAGATCGACCA